>CACZQG010000282.1 GCA_902783235.1 uncultured Ruminococcus sp. | reverse complement strand
TTCCGTTTTCTCTCAAATCACTTTTAGAATACCCAGATCCTTTAGAAAACTGAACCATCGAACCTAACTCACGCTGTTCCCAAGTATGTAATAAACTGCCGAATTACATGGCAGCAGGTTTTATAGGTAAAACAAGGTCAGAATTGCCTTTTAGGGTTGCAAAAGAGCAACCTACGTGGTATAATAAATATGTATATCAAGGAATTGCAAGAGGAAATGTTTATATGTTTATTGCACTAGACAGCGACAAAAATAGAATTCACATTGCTGACATAAGCTCTGACAAGGATTATTTTTGTCCTGCCTGCGGTGCGCCTCTTGTTAAGCGACTTGGAGAGATACGAATACATCATTTTGCTCACAAGCCCGAAAGTCCGTGTTCAGACGAATGGTTCAAGGACTATGATACATCTGAATGGCATGATAGTTGGCAGAATATGTTTCCTGCTGAAAATCAGGAGATTTTTGTCAAGAACGGTGATGTGAGACATCGTGCGGATATAATTACTTGCAGAACGGTTGTGGAGTTTCAATGTAAAAGCTTTACTGGCGCTTTCACTAAGCGTAATCATTTCTATGTTGAAGCCGGTTACCGCGTTGTTTGGCTACTGAACGGTATAGAAAATCACAGTAAAGGAAAAATAAAAATAGACGGTAGTTCGCTATCTTGGAGTAATAAGCCGCAGATTTTCAACGATGTTGATTTGATGATCGGTCTTTCTGAGATTTTCTTACAGGTTAAGCAGGATGGGGAATCCTGTATAGTAAAGTTAGACCCGGAAAAGAATGTAGGGTATAACAAACTTGCTGTTTCTGCTGTATATAACAAACAGCGTTTTCTTGAGTATCTTGGACTTGTAAATGGCGTATGTAAGCCGCCGTTTATAAGAGATGAATCCTTTGATGAGGAATTCAAGTCGTTTTCCGAAAAGTATGGTATAACCCTCAATGAACAGCAGCAGAGAGCGGTACAAGCGGTTGATGGTGCTAATCTGCTTATCGCAGTACCGGGAAGCGGTAAAACCACGGTTCTGATTGCTCGCCTCGGATATATGATACTTTGCAGAGGAACCGCCCCTGAAAGCATACTTGCGATTACATACAATAGAGCCGCCTCGGAAGAAATGAAAACGAGGTTTTCTGATAAGTTTGGCTCAGATTTGGCTAAAAGAGTGTATTTCGGAGATATTCATCAGTTGTCTTGGAAGATCATTCTATACTATTGCATGAATATCAGCGGTAAATATAATACAGAACGACAGGCAAATGACCATTTGCACAACATTACGATTGATGAAACTGCAAAGAAACAAGCAGTAAGAGCTGTTTTGAGGGAAGTAACCGAGGATTTTCCCGACGAGGCAGCAGTGTTGCAAGCCTGCTCGGACATAGGCTGTATTAAAAACCTGATGATCGAGAGCAAGGATATTGATAATTCCGACTATGAAACGGCGCAAATGCGACAAGTCTATGATAGATATACAGCGTGGACTCGTTCAAACAAGAAGATGGACTTTGATGATATGCTCTTACACGCATATAGTATCTTAAATGATTATCCTGCGGTATTATCCTATTTTCAGAACAGATATACATATCTTTGCGTTGATGAAGCTCAGGATACATCGGTGGTTCAGCACAGAATAATAGAACTGCTTGCTCGGAAGAACAATAACATCTTTATGGTCGGTGACGAGGATCAAAGTATATACGGATTTCGTGGAGCATATCCGGAAGCTCTTATAAAGTTTAGAAAGCAGTATAAAGATCCGTTTATTCTGTTTATGGAGAACAATTTCCGTTCCACAAAGGAGATCGTTGGTGCGGCTGCTGCTTTTATCAAGAACAACAGGGATAGGTATAAAAAGAACATCATCGCTGTACGCGGCAATGGAGATAAGGTTGAACGTATCAATGTCGAAGACAGGACGGAGCAGTACCGATCACTTGTGGATAGATTATCTGAATGTACGGAAGATACTGCGGTATTATACAGGGACAACGAGTGCAGTATAGTTATAGCCGATATGATGTTGCGTCGTGGAATACCGTTCAGATTTATCAAAGATAGCGGCAATTTCTTTATAAGTTCGGCTGTACTTGATATAAAAGCTTTTATCAAGCTGGTTCTTGATCCGTATGACCATGAATCATTTTTACGTAT
>CACZQG010000281.1 GCA_902783235.1 uncultured Ruminococcus sp. | reverse complement strand
TTGTGTTTCGATCCAAATCGTAGATTTGGTGAAACACTGGCGGATGACGTGCAAAGCTTCCAAGCGGTCTTTGTGCGGTGTTGCCTTTATTACGCTACTGCACATTTCCATGTGAAGCTTTGTGTTTTTTGCAGGTTATTGCCCCGGTCATCTCTTGGCATTTGCCAGCATAAGCTTTATCCTGTTTTCCTGGTTTACCTTGGTAGCACCCGGATCATAATCAATAGCCACAATATTTGCATCGGGATAGGCTTTCTTGATAACCCGTGACATACCCTTGGCTACAATATGATTAGGCAGGCAGCCAAAGGGCTGGGCACAGATGATATTCTCCGTTCCCGTTTCTGCAAGAGCTGCCATTTCCGCAGGTATCAGCCAGCCTTCACCCATATTTACCCCCTGACTGATATACTTATCAGCCAGATGGCGTATATGGTCAAAGTCATGGGGAGCTTCAAATACTCCATGATCGTTTATCGCCTTTATGAATTTCTTCTGCATACTGTGAAGCAGATTATAGCCTATCTTATTGATCCTTACGCTTTTATCGTTGAACTGATAGAGCTTGCTGTCTGCCACATTTCCTGCCAGACAGTACATTACAAATTCCATAAGTGCAGGCACTATAGGCTCACAGCCCTCGGAAAGGAGAAATTCCTCCAGATGATTGTTGGCAAGGGGAGAATATTTTACATATATCTCCCCTACTATACCTACCCGCACCTTTTTCTCCTTGGATCTTTTTATCCTTGCAAAGTCATTGAGTATTTTGGTACAGTATTTCTTTATCTTCATATACTCAAGACTTTTGAATATCTTAGGGAGCTTTCTCTGCCACCGTTCTCTTGTTCTGTCCGACTCCCCGTGCTTTAATTCGTATGGCTTGCACTGATTGTACAGAGACATAAGCAGATCCCCATAGAATACAGATACAGCCACCTTTGCCAGCAAAGGCAGAGTAAGGGTCAGACCTGTGCCCTTTTCCAGTCCGCTGAGGTTGAGAGAAATAACAGGCACCTGGGGAAATTCCTTGGTAAGTGCCTTTCTCAGAAGGTGGATATAGTTAGAGGCACGGCAGCCGCCCCCTGTCTGCGTCAGCATAAGAGCTGTCTTGTCAAGATCATATCTGCCGCTTTTAAGCGCATTTATAAACTGACCGATAACAAGCAGAGCAGGATAGCAGGTGTCGTTATGGACATTTTTCAGTCCCTCATCCACCACTGCTCTTGTTGAGGTCTGAAGCAGCTCAACATTATAGCCGTAATCCTTTAGTATACTGATAATAAGCTTGAAATGAACGGGAAGCATATCCGGGACGAGTATGGTATATTCCGTTCTTCTTTTGTCGTCAAATACTGGGTATTTCATGCTCTTACCTTTCTTCCATAGCAGCTACCAGACTGCGAAGCCTTATTCTGGCAGCACCTAAATTATTTATCTCATCAATTTTAAGCTGTGTATACAGCTTTCCGTGGGACTCCAGTATCTCCCTTACCTCATCGGTGGTAATGGCATCTATACCGCAGCCGAAGGACACAAGCTGTACCAGCTGCATATCCGGCTGTGTGGTGACATACTGTGCAGCCCTGTAAAGTCTTGCATGATAGCTCCACTGATTAAGTACATTCGGATGCGGGTAATGTCCGTAGCAGAATACCGCATCCTCAGAGACCACTGCCATGCCCAGACTTGTTATAAGCTTCTGTATTCCGTGGTTTATCTCCTTATCTATATGATAGGGTCTTCCTGACAGTACTATTATCTTCTTGCCGCTTTCCCTTGCCTTCCTGATCATCTGCTGTCCCTGATTGAGTATATCGTTTTTGTAATCCGCAAGTGCTGCAAATGCTTTTTTTACCGCATCCTTGATACGGGACTTTTTGATACCGTACTTTTTCAGTGTATCGTGCATTACGGAGACAATATTCTTTTCACGGTTAAGATCCATATACGGATATATGAAATTATCCTTTGTCAGCCGCTTGTTATTTGCAATAAGAAGCTCGGGATAATAGGCAACTATAGGGCAGTTGAAATGATTGTCATTCTCCCCTTCGTCCAGATTATAGCTCATACAGGGATAGAATATAAAATCAACATATTTATTCAGAAGGCTTTCTATATGGCCATGAGTAAGCTTTGCCGGATAGCATACCGTGTCGGAAGGGATAGTATGCTGACCCAGATAATATATCTCTCTGGAGCTTTCATCGGATATCACAACATCAAATCCCAGCTCATTGAACAGCTTTTTCCAGAAGGGCAGAAGCTCATAGAAATTCAGAGCCAGCGGCAGTCCCACCGTAGCAATAGGATCCTGTATATGCTCCTGCATCATTTCCTGCAAAAGAGCATACTTGTAGTCATAAAGGCTCTCATCCTCATAGCTTACCTTCTTGCCGGCTCCTCTTTCACATCGGTTGCCCGAAACAAATCTTCCGCCGTCCGAGAAGGTTATTATGTTCAGAGAGCACTTGGCGGTACAGCCTCCGCACTGTGCAGACTTTGATGTATATGAGAAGCTCTCCAGTGCCCGGGGAGTGATTATCTTTGATGTTCCCACGGAGCGTTCCTTGGCATACAATGCTGCACCGAATGCCCCCATAAGTCCCGAAATAGCAGGACGGATAACATTTCTTCCCATTTCCGTTTCAAAGGCACGAAGTACTGCATCGTTGAGGAAGGTGCCTCCCTGTACTACTATATTCTTGCCCAGCTCATCGGGAGAGTTGGCACGAATGACCTTGTATACCGCATTTTTAATAATAGATGAGGACAGACCGGCAGAGATATCCTCCACTGTTGCACCGTCCTTCTGAGCCTGCTTTACACTGCTGTTCATAAATACGGTACAGCGTGATCCCAGATCCACGGGATTTTCCGCAAAAAGTCCAAGCTGTGCAAATTCGGCTATATCATAGCCCAGTGCAAGGGCGAAGGTCTGGATAAATGAACCGCAGCCCGAGGAACAGGCTTCATTGAGCATTATAGAGTCAATGCTGTGATTTTTGATCTTGAAGCATTTGATGTCCTGACCGCCGATGTCTATTATAAAATCAACATCCGGGCAGAAATATGAGGCTGCCTTGAAGTGAGCCACCGTTTCCACTATACCGTGGTCAATGGAAAGTCCTGCTTTAATGAGATCCTCACCATAGCCTGTGACTGCTGCACCTGCAATAGTTATCCCGTCGTTCATTTCCTCATAGATCTTTTTCAGCTTTCCGGCTATCCTGTCCAGAGGCTGACCCTTGTTGGAGGCATAGTGCTGATAGAGTATACGGCAGTCTTCCGTGATAAGTATCAGTTTTGTGGTGGTGGAGCCTGCATCGATACCCAGATAGGCTTTACCCCTATAGGTCTTCAGATCCGCATATTTCAGGTCACATTTTTTATGTCTGTGTACAAACTCCTCATACTCCTTTTTTGAGCTGAAAAGCGGCTGCCCTGTGACCACACCGCTGCCTGTCTGAGCATTGTCTATCTTTTCTATTATCTTATCTATTGTATAGCTGTCCTGATTTTTCTGAGCAAAAAGAGCACATCCCAATGCAACGAAAACGGGAGCTTCACTGGGAAATACCGCTGTTTCGTTTTCATTTAGTCCCAGAGTCTTTATAAACGCTCTGCGAAGTCCCTTTAAAAATGAAAGCGGACCTCCCAGGAACAGCACCTTGCCTTCTATAGCTCTGCCCTGTGCCAGACCGGATACTGTCTGATCCACAACAGCCTGGAAAATGCTGGCACAGATATCCTCACGCTTTGCACCCTGATTCAAAAGAGGCTGTATATCCGACTTGGCGAACACACCGCAGCGTGATGCTATGGGGTATATCTTTTCGGCTTTCAGTGCCATTTCATCCATGTCGTCGGCTGTAACTCCCAGAAGTGTTGCCATCTGATCTATAAAAGCACCGGTACCTCCTGCGCAGGAGCCGTTCATTCGCTGCTCAACACCACCGGTAAGAAAGATTATCTTAGCGTCCTCTCCTCCCAGCTCTATTACTGCATCCGCATCGGGGAAACGATCCTTTACGCCGATAAATGCAGAGTTTACCTCCTGAACAAAGGGTATCCTGGCACCGGTAGCAAGTCCCAGTCCTGCCGAGCCTGTCATGCACAGCCGGAAGCTGTCATCCGGAAATTTTTCCGCAATTGCCGTAAGCTGATCCTTTACAGCCTCCCTGACCTTTGAATAATGACGCTTATATTCCGAATATATGATCTTTTTGTCATTGTCGATTATAACGGTCTTGACGGTGGTGGAGCCGACATCAATACCCAAGGATAATATTGCCATAGCTTTTCTGCCTTTCTGAAAATATAGCTTTTTAAAGTCGGAGCGAAGCAAGATAAGTCCGCACGGATCACAACTGCGCTGACTGCAGTCGCCCCGGGGAGATTTGCTCCTCATGGTTATACTATTCATCTTATTATACCATATATCGTGAAAAAATGCAAATGGCAAATTATTAAAGTCAGCACCTCAGATTTTTTATTGTCTTATCATTTCAGCTGCTCTTCTCATTTCAGCTGCTCTTCGTGCTCATAACTGCCGTGTCAGTCAACGTATAAGCGAAACTAAAAGTTTTTGCTAAGCTTTTTTCAAAAAGCGTTTTTTCAATTTTTTATCAGTATATTTTATGGGGAATACTGCTTCTGATACACCTCCATGTATAAACCGCCAAAAATGGGTAATAATAACATCGGAGGTGTTAAATTTGAAGAAAAAAACCGGAAAAATGCTAAACGGAAAGGGCTTTTACGTTGCACTGTCACTAAGTGTGGCAATGGTAGGAGCGGCTTGTTATTTTGCATATACACAGACTGGCATGGAGGATATCACCGAGGAAGCCCAGCTGCCGCATAACAGGACCGCAGTCACCGGTACGGAGCGTGAAGCAGCAAACATAGTTACAAATGTAACTAAGCCTGTCCGTATAACAACCAGGGTACCCGAACCGACCGCTGTCCGCACAACAACGGCAGCAGCTATGACCGAGGCGCAGGAGGCGGCGGCTGACAGCGTACAGACGGAAGAAAAGGAAAAAACGGCTGACAGCGGAATGCAGATGCCCCTGAAGGGTGATATCATATGCGAATTCAGCAATAGCGAGCTTGTACGCTCCAAGACCACCGGCGCATGGCAGACACATAACGGCGTGGACATAAAGGCTGAACAGGGAGACAGTGTTGCAGCCTGTGCCCCGGGAAAGGTATCCGCTGTGGAAAACGATCCCCTGTGGGGCGTGACTGTCACCATTGACCACGGTAACGGTGTGGTCACAAAATACTGCGGTCTGAATTCCGATGCCTCTGTCCAGACAGGTCAGGAGGTCAGCCGTGGCGAGGAGATAGGAACAGTAGGCAATACTGCCGATATTGAAAGCTCGGAGGAATCCCATCTTCATCTTGAGGTGATGAAAAACGGCTCTTATACCAATCCTATGGAAATGATGTAAAAACATTCCCCTGAGTATTCCCCTTTATTGTAATAATTTTCCTTTTATAAGATCCGTTTATCCGCACATACTATAACTGCCGCCGTTTTAAAAGCAGACGAAACGGCGGTGAGGTGAAAAAGATGAAAAAGGTATGTTCACTTACCGCTGCTGCTCTTATGGCAGCCACACTGCCTGCGGAAAGCATTTGTGCTGTCAGCAGCCTGAAGCAGGGCTACGGACAGGGCACTCAGACAGACGAGCACAACCGCCCTCTGGGTGCGGCAGAGTTCAACAGGCAGTACAGCAGGTATGACGCTTTAGCTATGACAAACGATGATAAAAGGATAATACTCACATTCGACCAGGGATATGAAAACGGATTTACCGAGCCGATACTTGATGTTCTCAGGCGCAAAAATGTCAAGGCGGTATTCTTCCTTACCGGCGATTACGCCAAGAAGGAAGAGGGTCTTGTCAGGCGCATGATAAAGGAAGGACACATTCTCGGCAATCATGGTATGACCCATGCCTCACTGCCTGAGCTTTCAGACAGTGAGCTGGAACAAGAGGTAATGTCGCTCCATAAATTCATTCTGGATAAATACAGCTATGAAATGCAGTATCTGCGTCCTCCCTGCGGTGAATACTCTGAAAGATCTCTTTCCCTGTGCCGTGAACTGGGCTATAAGACCATGATGTGGAGCTTTGCCTATGTTGACTGGCAAACAGACCGCCAGCCGGATAAGAGCACTGCTCTGGAAAAAATGCTCAGCAGTGCTCACGGCGGAGGTATCTATCTCCTTCACTCGGTATCAAGTACTAATGCCGCAGTACTTGCCGATGCCATAGACGGACTCAGGGAAAGGGGATTTATCCTTTAAAACTCAGGACACAGTGCCATGCTGTGTCCTATTTTTGTTAAAAATAATCAAAAATTCTTCCATAATTTTTATTGTGATATTTTTCAAAAACACTTGACATTTGAAGCTCGAATTGCTATAATATATACATACAACAAAACATTATTCCTAAATAAGTCAGCTAAACAACCGGCGGCGTATCGGAATAATGCCAAAACCAAGGTGAATGCTATGCGATATTCGATACAGCGTGAAATGATCCTTAATACTGTTTTGGAAGATCATACGCATCCCTCAGCAGAAAGTGTATATAATCATCTTAAAGGTGAAAATAACGATCTCAGTCTGGGTACGGTCTACAGGAATCTGAATATTCTTGCCGAAAATCATATGCTGAAAAAGATCAGCATCCCCAATGGCAGTGACAGATTTGACGGGACTCTTTCCGAGCATCAGCATCTTGTATGCACTAAATGCGGAAAGGTCACCGACGTGTATATTTCGGAGCTTGAAAAGATACATAATAATGTACTGGACAGATCCGGCTTTGATATTAATTTTGCTTCACTTGCATTTGAAGGCATTTGCAATGAATGCAGATCAAAATGACATTTTCTCAATTGTCGATACAGTTTTTGAATTACGGTATCTTCATTGTTTTTTCTTTCTCTATAACCACAAACAAAAAAGCGTTCCTTTATGGGGCGCTTTTTTGTTTTCAGCGCAAGCCACTCTATGTACACTTTTGACAGTTTGTATATCTCAACTATGTGATTTATGTAGGAAGTGCTTTAAAAAGATTGACATTTAATACTTGCTGTGCTAAAATATAGATACACAAAAGCTCAGTGAATAATAGTTCACGCTCCCGAAAGGGCAAATTATCAATGATGAGGTGATATATATGAAAAAGGCTATCTCCATTTTTACCGCACTGGCAGCAGCATTGTCTATGGGAAGCAGTATAGCTTCCGCACAGGGTAACGGAAACGGTGATGTTTCCATCTTCGGAAACGGTCAGCTGGAATGTGCAAAGGGACAGACCGTAACTATTCCCATTGATATATCCGCAGGGGATGATTTTGAATCAGCCCAGTTTGAGCTTTACTATGCCAAAAAGGTCAATGGCGTTCTTGAAAAGCCTCAGCTTGAAATAGTTAAAGTAGCATCCACCCGTTCAGATCTGGCAGTTTCATGGAAGGATTTCAAGGAGGATGGCTATGTGAATATTGTGGCTTACTGCAGCGGCAAGGAGGCTGTAAAGGATGGTGAGATACTGAACTTGGATGTAAGGATCAGTGATACTGCCGATCTGGATGAATATGAGCTGCGGCTTGTGCCTGTGCTGTTTGCCACATTCAAAGGCGGCGAACAGAAAATAGATGAACGGGGTCTGGTGATCTCCTGTGCAAATATTCTTGGAGACTCCAACGGTGACGGCAAGGTAAATGTAAGAGATGCTGCACGCCTGTCGGTGATCATCTCAAAAGGCGAAGAGCCTCCTGCATGGGCTGACTTCAACGGCGACGGCAAGGTAAATGTAAGAGACTGTGCAGCTGTTGCAAATGCCTGT
>CACZQG010000280.1 GCA_902783235.1 uncultured Ruminococcus sp. | reverse complement strand
TTGGCTATTGCCACCATTAGCATAAATAAAGGAAAACTGAGTGTCAGTGCTGCGACCTGATCCGGGTCATTAGTATGCCCCACAAAAAATGTGTCCGCCAGATTATAGATAAGTGTAACCATCTGACTAAGTACAGTAGGTACAGCAAACTTAACTATGGCTCTGGGAACAGGTATACTTTCAAAATATTCCTTTTCCATTTTACTCCTTCCGTTTTAAGAGCAGTTTTTTAGCGAGATCAAAAATTATACCTAAGAATTGCACAGTTCTTCATGCCAAATGAGCCATATTCCTCATTAGACATATCGTAAAAATAGGAATGTATAACTCTTGATATTCCATTATGTGCTGCCAAAAGATATGTTTTATCAGGCTGAGCTACGATCTCATCCAATAATCCATAGATCCTGTGAGCTAAACGCAGCATAGATTCACCCCCCTGATAACTGTCGATAAAATTTAGCTTTGCTTTTGCAAATTCCTTACCATCACGTGGTGTACCCTCATATTTGCCAAAGCATTGTTCTATAAGACGTGGTTCTTCCACAGCAGGTATACCTGTAACTTTTGATACAGTAAGAGCCGTTTCTTTAGCACGTATAAGAGGAGAATAGCGTATCTCATCAATAATCAGACCATCCTCCAATATCTTATTTCCAAGCTCCTCTGCCTGGGCATATCCTTTTTCGGTAAGCGGGATATCCGTCATGCCACATATCTTATTTTCCACATTCCAGACAGTCTGTCCATGTCTTGTAAAATATAAATGTCCCATTATAATCTTCCGTTCTTCTCCTGATTCTTAATGATTCTTATATCCTTCCCTACAAATCTAAGATTGGTATAGGAAGCATAAAGCCTTGATATTATTCTCTCATCATATTTATTCATCATCCGCTTATAATCCAGATTTGAACTTATTATTGTAGGCAGCTTTTTATTCAGCCTTGTATTGATAATTGTGTACAGTGTAGACAGATAGATAGGCTTATCATATTCTGTACCCAGATCATCAAGTATGAGAAGATCCGTACCTAACAAGCAGCTCAGAGTATCTTCTCCCTCATCTCCCCTGCCAAAATGCTCCTTTTCGACCTTAGTAAAATAGTTGAGAACAGAATCATAAAGTACACTATATCCCTTTTTTAATACCTCTTTGGCAATAGATAAGGAAAGATGTGTTTTACCAAGACCGGTCCCGCCGTACATAAAAATACTGGCAGAATCAGTAGTAAAGCCATCAGCATACTTACGGCAATATCCAAATATCTTACTCATTATTGAACGACATTCCTGTGTCTCATTCTCATTATTTCCCCTGTACATATCCAGATAAAAGGTATTGAAGTCACATAGATCTATCTGAGATGAATTATTCATTTCCTGCATTGCCATAGAAGACATAAGCTCAAGAAGGCAGGTACATTTATATCCACCAACAAACCCTGTATCATTACACTTATTACAGTTATATTTCACTTCAAGATAATCAGCAGGATAGCCATTGTCTCGCAGAAGTTCCTTTATCAACCGTTGAGCACCAAGATTTGACTGCTTCAGTTTTTCCATTTCCTCAGAAACATTTTTCCCTTCCCTTATAACAGTAAGAATTTCCTTACCTGTCTGTGCAAGCTGTGAATTGATCACTGCTATCTCCGGGATATTCCTTTCAATTTCCCGAAAATGATTCTCATAAGTAAGCTTTGATTGGTTACGGCGTACTTTTATCTCATCCAGTGCTTTTACATAATATTTATTACTGTCAGTATTAATCATTCCATCATTCTCCAAAATTATTGGCCATGGACATAAGATCCTTTATATCAAAGGAATAGTCGCCTATGGGTTTCAATTGTTTTTTGTTTTCTTTGATTACCTGTTCCGGAGTGGTTATACCATCATTCTCCCAGTTTTTTAGTATACCGTTTGCATAAGGGATATTTGCGCCCATTCCATGATCAATAGTAACATCAAAGGCACATTTTACCATTTCAATATCAACAGACTTTTTCAGCCAGTCATTTACGATATTTTTTTGCTTGGTACTAAAATTAGTGTTTATACCAAATATACTCTTGATCTTGCCTATATAGCTATTCTTTTCTTCAAGTAGCTTGATCTCCTTCTGAGCAAGCTCTAAAGTATTTATACCTCGATCCATAAAATCATATGCGACCTTTTCAATGTATTTTACACTTTTCTTGGATGATTTCACCGCATATGCTATTATCATAAGCAATACTTCAGCTGATATATCCAGATACTCCAACAGATGTATAAATGAGCGCTGTTGGGTGTGATTCATTGGCTCCCCGAATATACTCTCAGCAGTAATAAAAAAATCTTTCATTTTTTCAGAAGACTCAATTTTTTCGGCTATTTCTGAAGGACTTATATTGTACTGACTTCTGTCAGGAACTATTGTTTTCTTTTTAGCAGCCTGGTTTATCTCAGGGCAAGGAGCCGGATCAGCTGATGAAGGCTCTGATGCTGTTTCTGCTTTTCCGGTAAAGATATTGGCATTTCCCCAGAATACAAATGCTTCCTCAACTCTGTCCTCAGTAAGATTCAACGCAGCAGCTATCCTCTTAGAGGAAAGGTTTTCACCTCCATGACGAAGCACGTAAAGTAAAACCTTTATGGCTGCCTCATTTGCAAGCTTAATATAATTATCCACCACCGAATTGGGAACTGCAAAGATCCCATTCAGTATTCCACAATCAAGTTTATATTCCATTATGGTCCCCTTTTTGATATAATGCTATACTAATGTCTTAATAAAAGAATAAAAAGTTTGCTTTTTGAAAAAAGCTCCGCAAAACTTTTAGCTTCGCTCATACGTTGCCCGATACGGCAGTGATGAGCACAAAGAGCAGCTGAAATGATAACACAATAAAAAATTTAATATAGCTTTCCTTACTATCAATTCCATTTATTAGGTCTTAGTATTAGTACGCCTTGAGAATCTCTACAACTTATAATAACAGGAGCCGGATACTATCAACATATTTCAGCTGCTTTTTTTATCTCGTCTTCAGCGCTTCTTAGTATCAGCTCGCTGGGATTCTCACCGCCCATTATCCTTGCTATCTCTCTTATCCTGCCATTCATTTCAAGCTGTGTAACACTTGTAGCTGTACGATCGTTTTCTGTTTTTTTCTCAATAAGCAGATGATTATCTGCCATTACAGCCAACTGTGCCAGGTGTGTAACACATATCACCTGTCTTTTGCGGCTTATTTTTCTTATTTTTATACCTATTTTCTGTGCAGCTCTTCCGCTGACACCGGTATCGATCTCATCAAATATCATAGTGTCCACACTATCTTTATCAGCAATAACGCTTTTCAGAGCAAGCATTATCCTCGATAACTCACCGCCGGAAGCTATCTTTGCTATAGGCTTCGGCTCCTCACCCTTATTTGCAGAAATAAGGAATTCTATCCTGTCCATTCCACCGGAGGTTAGCTTACCTGTATCCTGCTTTACCTGTATCACTACATCAGGCATATCCAGATATTTCAGTTCCTCTGCCACCTGACAAGAAAACTTTTCACCTGCTGCTTTTCTGCAAGCTGACAGCTCTCTTGCCTTGTCAGTAACAATATGTAAAAGGGCATCCTTTTCATCACTAAGCTTTTTCAGGTCATCATCGGAGAACTCTGTATCCTCCAGCTCCTTTTTACTGTTCTCATAAAGCTTTAATAACTGCTCATAACTGCAATTGTGCTTTTTCTGGAGTGAAACAAGTGTGTTGTACTTCCCGGTCACATACTCTTTTCTTTCAGGGTCATTATCAAAACTGTCAAGCTTTCTGACTATTTCATCATTAATATCGGACAGCTCGATCCTTGCAGCTGTAAGACGTTCGACAAGTCCTTCTATGTCCTTGGAATACTCTATAACATCAGACATTTCACTCTCACAGCCGGACAGCATTTCCAGTATCCCATCACCCTCGTCATTTTCCAACAGACCCGATGATGCAGAAAGTGCTTTGAGTATCCTGTTTGCATTCTGTATAGACATATATTCTTTCTCCAGTTCCGAATACTCTTCCGGAGAAATATCCACTACAGACAATTCCTGAATAAGCTCTTTTAAATAATTAATTCTATCACGCTTTTCTAATCTTGCTTTTTTCGCTCCTGACAGCTTTTTCGCAAGAGACTGGAGCTTTTTAAAATCATTCTTGTAATCCTCTATCTTATCCTCCAGCTCCCCAAAGCTATCAAGCACGTTGATATGCCGTTCAGGGGCCAGAAGGATCTGATTATCATGCTGACCATGAATTGTTACCAGCAGCTCCCCTATCTCCTTTAATGCAGATACCGAAGCTGTTTTAAAATTGATCCTTGCGCTGCTTCCGCCATCAGAGCTTATCTCCCTGGTAACAGTCATTTCATTTTCATCATGAGATATTCCCATTTCATCAAGCCTGTCAATAACACTTTGATTCAGATCAGTGAAAAGACCGGTTACCACCGCCTTCTTACAGCCGCTTCTTACTATATCTTTAGTCACTCTTTGACCCAACACAGCATTGATACCGCCTATAAGTATAGATTTTCCGGCACCCGTCTCTCCTGTGAATATATTGAATTTATCCGACATTGGAATAACCGCTTTTTCAATGACAGCTAAATTTTCAATGTATAATTCTTTCAGCATTATTATCCACCTACAAGCTTTCTGAATCGTTTGACCAGTTCGGAAGCATCCTTTTCCGTCCGCATTACTGCAAAGATCGTATCATCTCCGGCTATTGTACCGACTATACTTGACACTTCCATGTTATCAAGTGCGGCACAGGCAGCCTGAGCCATTCCATTGCGGCATTTTATCACCACTGTATTCAAAGCATGATCTATGCTTGTCACTGTATCAATAAATATTCCGTCTAATGAACTTCCCAGCTGTGGAGCAGCATATCTGTACACCCCATGACGAATATGCTTTTTCACAAGCCTCATTTCCTTTATATCTCTGGAAACTGTTGCCTGGGTGACCTCAAATCCACTTTCAGAAAGAAGTCTCTGCAAAGTCTCCTGAGTATCTACATTATTATCTTTTATGATCTCAAGTATCATCTGCTGTCTTTTGTTCTTCATATTGCCTTTTCATTCCTCCCATCATTTAAGCGGGCGCATGAATTTTTTATTTAGTGAATTGAAGAAATCATTTGAAGCCATATCTGCCAGCTTGATAACGTGCTTCGAGCCGGTTATTTCCACTGAAGAGCCTCTCGGCAGCTTTATTGGATTACCTCCGTCTACGCTTACAAACAATTCCGGATTATCTTCTGCCGTATTTACAAACCTTAGTCTTCTGTCTGGAGAAAAAATCATAGGTCTTGTAAAAAGTGAATGAGGACAGATAAGAGTCATTTCAATGCATTTCATATCAGGCTCAATAATAGGTCCCCCTGCCGAAAGAGAATATGCAGTAGATCCTGTTGGAGTGCTGAATACTGCACCATCAGCACGATATGACCCAATATTCAGACCGTCACAGTATACATCAAAATCACATATATCCGAATATGCGGCTGAAATTGTCACATCATTGAGTGCTCTGAGCTTATATACACTATCATTGCCATTCTGTATCTTACAGGTCAGAAGCATACGCTCACTTACCTTGCATCCTCCCAACAGCAATTTTTCGACCTGCTCCAGCTGATCATATTCAAGGGCTGACATAAACCCCAATCTTCCGGTATTTATACCTATAAGAAGTGTATCTCGTTCAACCAGATATTTAGCACATTTTAATATGGTGCCATCTCCGCCCACTGCAACAGCCACATCAATATCCTCAGCGATATCATCAAAGTGTCCGTATTTTACATAGTCCTTATGGGCAAATTCCTTTTTATAGCATTCATCCATATAGACCTCTATGCCGATCTTATTCATAATATCACATACTCTGTCACAACATTCAAGAGCGTGTTTTTTACGGAAATTAGGATATATAGCACCTTTCATTTTCCTACCCCTTTTTTAAAAATGTAAAAAGCTCTTTCTACTATCACATCAAAGTCAAAGTCTTTATGTATAGCCTTATTGCTCTTTTCTGCAAGCATAAGATACTCTATATTGCCGCTTCCTCCCTGAATAGGGGAATGATCCACATCATTTATAGTAAAACCTAATCCCTCTGCAAAGTCTGCGATCTCTTCAAGGATCGCTATATGCACCTTTGGTGACCTGACTATACCCTTTTTTCCGACATTCTTTTTTCCCGCTTCAAACTGAGGCTTTATAAGACATATCATTTTTCCATCATCTTCTAAAAGTCTGTATATTTCCGGCAGTATCAGTTTCAAAGAAATAAATGATACATCAGCAGAAATGAATCCGGGAAGCTTGTCCAGACTTTCTGCTGATACATTTCTTATGTCAGTTTTTTCCATATTAATCACTCTGCTGTCACAGCAAAGCTCCTGCGCCAGCTGCCCAGTTCCCACATCTACCGCATATATACATTCAGCTCCATGCCGCAGCATACATTGGGTAAATCCTCCGGTGGATGCACCGATATCCATACAAGTATTCCCATCTAAAGAAATACGGTGCTTATCCAGCATTTTAAGCAGCTTATGACCGCCTCTGCCAACAAAGTCATTTTCAGTATCTTCGGTCTCTATACTTACACTGTCATCAATTTCATAAGAAGGCTTTAAGCAAATTTTTCCATCTGCCTTGACTCTTCCATTTATTATTGCCTCTTTTGCCTTCTGGCGGCTCTTATATTTTCCTCTGCGTACAAGCTCAATGTCCAGCCGCATTATCAGTTACTTCCTTATCTGTAATTTCCTTGACATATGCTGCAATGCCCTCACAGTCAAGTCCAAGCTTTTGCAGTATTCTCTTGACCGGTGCCTGTTTTATGAAGGTCTCGGCCCCCTTTGTATAAAATCTTCCATTATACCCATTTTTATAAAGCATCATTTCAAAATGCTCTCCGCATCCGCCTCTTACCATTCCCTCCTCAAAGAAGAATATCTTCCTGAATCTCATTGACTTATGTATGATCTCATCATCTATCGGAAGGATCCTGGTAAGCTTCAGCGTACAGACCCGAATTCCGTCTGCTGCCAGTATTTCTGCTGCCTGCAGTAATTGATTGTATATCCTGCCATATGTAATTATAAGCGTATCCGCATTTCTGTCCCCTGAAAACGTATATTCGGTATTAAGAGCAGTTTTATCATATACCGACTCATCCTTACCTCTTGGATAACGTACGCAAACAAGCCCTCTGTGGTCATATATAGCTGTTTGCAGGCACATACGCAGTTCCTCATAGCAGGATGGCGAATATATAACAGCTCCGGGAATAGGAGTTATAAGTGACACATCAAACAACCCTTGATGAGTTTCTCCATCCTCCCCCACTGCACCGGCCCTGTCAATACCAATGACTATATGATTTTTACCAATGGAAACATCATGTATCAACTGATCAATGGCTCTTTGCAAAAAAGAGGAATACACAGCAAATACCGGTATTTTGCCGGATGCTGCCAATCCACAGGAAAATGTAACAGCGTGTGGCTCAGCTATACCAACATCAAAAAATCTCTCGGGGCATTCAGAAGCAAAATACTGCAAACCCGTACCATATTTCATTGCGGCAGTAACTGCACATATACGATCATCATCTTTTCCAAGGCGTAGAAGTTCTCTGCCAAAAACATCTGAAAAAGAATCTGCTGCCGATATTTCCGGGTTGCCGGTGGCAACATCGAATTTTGAAATGCCATGATAGCCACCGGGATTTTTCTCAGCAGGCATATATCCCTTACCTTTTACAGTGTTTACATGGATAACAACAGGACGATGATAGCTTTTAGCGGTTTCAAAGGCTTCCTCCATTTCGGAAATACTATGACCATTAACCGGACCCAGATAAACAAAACCCAGATCCTCAAAAATAGTAGTGTTTTTATAGATGCTGCTTTTAACAGTATCCTTGGATTTTTTCAGCACCTTTGCTACCGGCTTTCCCACAATAGGCGTTTTGGTAAGAGCTTTTTCCACAGCTCTTTTTGTTTCAACATACTTACGGGTATTTCTGATACTCATAAGATACTTAGCCAGCGCACCCACATTTTTGGATATAGACATATTGTTATGATTTAGTACAACTATCAGATTTACATCCGATTTACCAGCATTATTAAGACCCTCATATATTTCTCCTCCTGTGAGAGCACCGTCACCGGTGACAGCAACAGCATAATTGTCGCTGCCCTCCAGCTTCATCGCCTGAGCCATTCCAAATGCCGCAGATATAGATGTACTGCTATGTCCTCCTACAAAGGCATCATGCTCAGATTCCTCAGGCTTTGGGAATCCGGAAATTCCACCCTCGGTACGAAGTGTATCAAACCTTGACAGCCTTCCTGTAAGTAATTTATGAGTATAGGATTGATGACCTACATCCCATACGATCTTATCATTAGGTGAGTTAAATACACGGTGAAGTGCTAATGTAAGCTCCACAGCTCCTAAATTAGATGCAAGATGACCACCATTTTTCGATACTGTGCGAATAAGTATATCACGTATTTCCCGACAAAGATCACTGCATTGCTGTATATTCAGGTACTTTAGATCATAGGGCAGATCAAGATTTTCTAATGCCACTTTATTTTCGGTATTGTTTTCCATTGTTAATTGTCCTTAATAATCTCTGACAAGCAGATACTCTGTAAGTCCCTTTAAAAATCCACTGTCCTCAAAACTGTCAAGTATATCAAGTGCCTTTTCTGTAAGCTCACGGGCTTCCTTCCTTGCCCCATCTATGCCGAAAAGTGTCACAAATGTCGTCTTATTCTCCTGGGCATCACTGCCGGTAGGCTTCCCAAGCTTCTGCTCATCTGCTGTAACATCCAGAATATCATCTATTATCTGAAAAGCAAGTCCCAGACAGTGAGCATATTCTTCTGCGATCTTTGTCTTTTTTTCGTCTGCTTTTGCAGCAATACATCCCATAAGACAGGCTGTTTTTATAAGCCTTCCTGTTTTAAGGGCATACATCTCACGAAGATTTTCTTCATCTACATTATCCCTATCCTCGTTTTCCATATCTATTACCTGTCCGCCGATCATGCCTTCTGCTCCGCTGGAGCATGACAGTTCAGCAATTAGTTTTACCTTTGTATCGCTGTCAAGAGCATCGTCCTCAGCTATGATCTGAAATGGCCGTATTGCCAGTGCATCACCTGCCAGAACAGCACAGGCTTCTCCGAACTTCTTATGACATGATGGCTTACCTCTTCTCATATCATCATCATCCATACATGGAAGATCATCATGTATAAGAGAAAAAGTATGTATCATTTCCAGTGCTGCTGCCGGTGCTGCTGCATTGTTCACATCTCCGCCGCACAAACGGCAGAACTCCATAACAAGTACCGGTCTTATTCTTTTTCCGCCGGCTTCAAGGGAATAATCCATAGCATCCGCCACAGTAGCCTGTAATCCCAGCTTTCCCTTCAGACTATATTTTTTCAAAGCACTTTCTATTATAGCTACATATTCCGAAAGCTTATTCTTAACTATATCTTTCATTTCTACTGCTCCGTTATTTTTAATTTTGCATTGTCAAGCTGTTCCTTGCATTGAGCTGTTAAAGCTTTACCCTTTTCATAAAGCTCAACTGCTTTTTCCAGAGGAAGATCAGCACTTTCAAGCTGTCCGACTATTTGTGACAGCTCCTTCATATTTTCTTCAAAGGACATAAACTCCACCTCATTCTATTATTACGGCTTTTATTGTACCATCCTGCATATGTATCTCTATTTCCATATTTTTTTTCAGATCCTTTGCTTGAGTCACCGGCGAACCATCCCTATATACAAGAGAATAGCCTCTTTCCAAAACCTTTACAGGACTTACAGCTTCCATTTTTTCATATATTCTTTCAATACGGTTTTCCAATACAGACATTATCCTGCTGAATGCTGTATCAAGACGCATTGTCATACTTTCAAGCTTATCGGCATTTTTGTCCAGACGATACATAGGAGACAAATGAAGCAATCGCTGATCCATTCTCTCGGTTTGTACAGTAAGTCTCTGAAAATATCTGTTCATAGCCCCCTTGAGCTTTTCTTCATAATAGGAAAGATTCTCCAGCAGCCGTTCCTTTGATACAGCTACCAGTTCAGCCGCAGCAGAAGGTGTGGGAACTCTAAGATCCGCTGCCATATCCGCTATAGTGAAATCTGTTTCATGTCCTACAGCTGATATTACCGGTATGGTGCAATTATATATACCATAAGCCACCTTTTCAGTATTAAAAGCCGAAAGATCTTCAAGCGAGCCGCCCCCACGAGCAATGATAATTACATCGCACCCCAATTCCTCAGCTTTTATTATACCTTTGCAAACTGAATCAGCAGCGCCATCCCCTTGTACAAGTGCATTTATGACCACAAGCTCCGATGTGGGGCTCCTTCTGGAAAGTATATTTATAATATCCTGAAGCGCAGCTCCTCCTGATGAAGTGACTACACCAATCTTAGATGGCATATAAGGTATACGACGTTTTATGCTTTCATCAAATATACCTTCTTTTTTCAACTTTTCCTTTAGCTGCTCATTGGCAGTATACTGTACACCGGCACCGTCAGGAATAATATCGGTAGCATAGATCTGGTAGGTACCATCACGTTCAAAAACAGATATACTCCCCATGACGATCACACCCATACCCTCACATGGCATGAATTTCATTTTTGAAGCAAAGCTCCTGAACATTACGGCTCTGAGGGTGCTTTTATCGTCTTTAAGAGTAAAATAAAAATGTCCTGTCCTATGAGCTGTAAAATTTGAGATCTCACCTCGTATCATAACACCGGACAGCTTTTTGTCCTCTTTGAATTTAAAAGACAGGTAGGTATTGATCTGTGAGACCGAAAGTATCAGCATATTATCTGCCCCTTTTATATTTTTCATATGCAGTCAATGCAACACCGGCAGCATTATCACAGGAAAACTCGGGGGAGGCAAAATAAGCTTCATAGTCTTTTCCAAGTAATTCAGATATAAGCTTGTCCGACATAACACCGCCGGCATATACTACCGGCAAGTCTCCAAGCTCAGTTAATGCCGCATGGGTCATTGATCTTATAGTTTCTCCAATGAATGTAAGGCAGAATTTTGCGATATCACGATCATTTTCTCCCTTATTCTTCATATCACGGCACTTATTCTCCAGACCCGACAAGCAAGAACAGTTATCTTTGAGCTTGATTTTATGTTTATACTCTCTGTCAGACTTAACTGCAAGCTTTTCAAGAGATATTCCGCACGGAAAATCAAGTCCCAGCATAACTCCCACTCTGTCCACCGCCTGACCTGCTTTAAGATCAAGTGAACCGGAGAAAAGTTGCGCATTTATAATATCCTCTTCATGAGGTGTGCATAACAGGCAATCTGTAGTACCTCCGCTAACGTGAAAGGCAATAAACCGTTCATTTATAAGGTCGGTTTTGCCGCAGGAATAAAGCGCAGCCATTATATGACCTATCTGATGTGACGTATAGTAAAGCTTAGTATCTAAGGTCATGGAAATAACTTCCGCAGCTGTCTTTCCCACTAAAAAGCATGGCATATAGGATCCACTGATATTCCGTGGTCTTGTTGAAACACCTATCGCCTTTATATCATGCTCTGAAAGCACAAGCTTTGACATAACTTCACTCAGCTGATTGGTATGATGAAAAACAGCATCGCTTTGACGAAGACCGCATTCTCCGCTTTTGACCGGAAGAAGCTTTTTTGACTGCTTTATCCTGTTCTCACTTTGTATGTATACAGCCGCAGATGTAGTATAATTACTGGTATCCAGCCCAAGAAAATCAGGCATCTTCCTGATTCTCCTCTGTTTCCCGCTCCATTACGGTACCTTCTTCTTTCATTTCCAATGATTTGGAAAAGGAGCTGAGTACACCATTCACAAAGCTTGTATCCTCTTTGTATGCATAAGCCTGAGACATCAGGACTGCCTCATTTATTGCGGCATTAGTAGGAGTCTTGTCATCATAGAGTATTTCGTAAAAAGCAATACGAAGTATTGCAAGATTCACTTTAGGTATACGTGAAAGTGCTCTTTTTTTACTGAAGGATGCTATCCTTTCATCTATTTCCTCTGAGTGCTCCAGTACCCCTTCGATCAACTTTTTAACATCATCTGTCAGCGTAAAGTCCTCAATTTCCCCGGAAATATCATAAAGGACCTCAATGGGATCATCTCTCAGAAGCTTTTCAAAAATTATCTGAAAAGCATTGTCTCTTACCTGTCGTCTTGTAAGCTTTGCCATTATTACCTCCGTTGTTTTCTTTTATTTCAGATCAACTATCCTGATATCCACTTTTTGTACCATAACACCGGTCATATCCTGAACGGCAGCCTTTATCTTATTTTGAAGTGTCTCGGCACAGATCATAACATTTGTACCATATTCCGCATCCAGCTGAGCACTGATGGAAGCTGTACCGCTATCAAAGCAAACTGAAATACCGCTGTTTCTTCCAAAAAGACCGCTTCTTTTATGCTCAGATACACCATTAGTTTCACTAATAACATTTGATGCGATACCCACGATAACATTTTCAGACACCCGAAGCTTACCGCCGCACTTTTGTTGAACAGTATTCATTATCTATTTCCTTTCATGATCCATAAACATATGTACTGATATATCAAGCTATCAGATACATATTGTTCAATAAAATTACTATATTATTAAATATGATATGCACGGCATTAGAGCAATACCGTACAAACACTGCCTGATGCTTTTTCAGATTTGCTCTTCTTTATAATAATGCTATAATGCTGTCATAAAGCCATTATTATGAATGTATATCTGTAAATGCCGCATACGCTTATAAACAAAAAGAAAGCGGCAATATAGATAAGGCAAGATAAACTTGCCCTATTTATATTATACCACAAATTTCAGAATATACAACAGTTTTATTCATTAATTAAATCATTTTACTTCAAAAATTCTTATATTTTCCGCCGGAACACTTACCTCTCCTAATATTATATCCTTTATAGCCGCTGCCTGTGCCTTTTCCAGTCCCGGGGACTTGACTACGACCTTTGCACTTTCCCCATCCAGATAAACAACACAGTCCTCTATTCCCTGTGCTTTTATAAGTGACTCGATCGTTCCCTCACTTTCCATCAGCTTTGAGACCTCTACTGCCTCCAACGCATTGGTCACCATTTCATCATGGGTAATATCTCCGCCGCCCATAATAGACTGAAGCGTCTGTACTGCCGTATCATGTCCTGTCATTTTTTCAAGTCTTGCCTGAGCGAAAAAGTCATCACTTGTCATATTATCCACAAATTCGCTTTCACCGTACTTTGCATTTGTTTGTTTATCACTGTTTTCCTCTTTATTATCCGCAGCAGAAGATGACTTGTCATTCTTGTCCGCTTTGACTCCTGCACTTACTGACTTGCTGTCTGTCAGCTTTACATCATTCTTTGTAAGAGAATAGTTAACATATACAGCAATACCCAGCATAAGTGTCATACAAGTCAGTATTATCTGCTTCTTACCGATAATTAATGATGGTTTTTTCATTTTCTCATGTCTCCTTTTTATGTTAATTTGGTTACAAAGATCTTATCTGTTTTCAACCCCAGCAAAGCTGAAACAGTACTGTATATCCTTTCCTTGACTATATTGCTGTCACCTCCTTCACATACTACAGCAACTCCCTTTATCTCGGGAGAAAGAATCTTTCTAAGCAATGCCTGCTTATCTCCTCCGGAGCCTATCAGTACATATTCATCCTCCTTTGAGCTGTCCTTTTCTCCATTCCGTGTTTTCTCCTCCTTTGCATACACATATTCTGATGTTCCTCCATAGGTTATCATCACCTCCGTTCTGCCTACACCCTGGATCTTTTCCAATGTATTCTTTAGCTTTTCTTCTGTATCATCGGAGAATTCACTGTAATTATCTGCCGTAAGCTTTACATTTTCTTTTCCGGTACTCTCTTCACCTTTGGAAAATATTTCCGACAAAAGTATCAGGAGCATCCCTGCCAGCCCCAATATCACAACTATTTTTATCCCCCCGATATTTGTAAAGGGTACAAGCATCTTTTTCAGCTTACTCAATTCTGATCACCTCCGTATCCGGGTAACTGTCTTCAATAATACCCTTTGCTTTATCAAAGCTTTTTCCTTTATACCCTATCCTGTTTATACTTATGCGATTATCCTGCGAAATATTAATTTCCGAAGTTATTTTCTCACAGGATATACCGCTGTTGCTAAGAAGCTCTTTAGTGTATGTATTGATGTTTTCTTCTATCCGATGGCTCACCGACCTGTTCATCTCTTCACTTATATGGTCATATACCTCACTCTGAGAAATATCCTCAGACACCGGAAAATCTATATCAAAAGCTGTTTTTGCAGCAGCTGCGATTATTCCGCTTATAAATACAAGTGAAAAAACAGGCTTTAACTGAGTAATAAATTTTTCACCGGGCTTCAATACATCCGCAATGGAAATAATAAAACTGAGAACACATACAGTAAGCACAACTGTTTTCATGGTCTCCATAATATCCTCCTATACAGCATCCTTGCAAATGGTCATCATAACTCCGGTGGAGATAATGAACATAAGCATAAAGCAAATAAGTATTCCCAGTGCAGCCGATAAGACCGCATTCATATTTTTGAACAACGCTGAAAGCTTTTTGGATCCGAAAACATCAGCTGTGATCCCAAGTACTGAAAAAATAAGCTTGTACAATACAGTTTCTATAAGAGGCGGCAGCAATATAAAGGCAAGAGATGCAATCCCGATCCCTCCCACTCCGCTCTTCATAACAGATATACTTCCCTTAACCGTGGCATATGCCTCAGATGCAGCAGCACCAACAAGGGGTACTGTGTTGGAGAGTAAAAATTTGGCTGTCCTGAGAGACACCGAATCAGCAGATGCCGCAACAATACTCTGAATAGAAAGCAATCCCGTAAAAATAGTTGTAACAAGCCCCAGTCCCCAAGTAACTATTTTCTTTACACCATTTAAAAGACTTGTCAGATTGATACCATCACAACAAGCATCCGCAATAGCAATGCATATACACATACTCAGCATAGGTATGAAAAGATGAGACGAAACTTTTATAGCTGCATCAGAAAACCCAAGTACTGCAAAGCTGTAGCCTCCGGCAGATGTCACATGACCGCCTGCAGCCATCAGCCCTGATAATACCGGTACAAAGCCCAGCATAAATTCACTTCCTCCCTCCAGGGCAGTGGTGACAGTATCCAGACATCTGCATACAGGGTCAGTAAGAATTATCGCACAGGCAAGAATACATATTAATCTGAAAATTCCTCCTGCCTCTTTATATCTGATAGTTCCACCGGCACTTTCGGCTAAAGAAGCAAGTATTATAAGAGTCATTATCGCAGCCATAAGCTTCAGCGGATCGCTCAGCTTATCTGTAACTGTATCCTTTATGATCTCCCAGATCTTATCGGGAGTAAGCGAAAAAATGCTCTCCGGTCGTTCAAAGCTTACTCCAC
>CACZQG010000279.1 GCA_902783235.1 uncultured Ruminococcus sp. | reverse complement strand
TCATTGCGATGAGCGACCGAGGCTCTGCCTCTGGACACCGCAAGCCTTTGAAAAGGCTTGACCTAAACTTTTATATTTAAGTAATTCATAGTTTATTGCAAATTGCTTACTAAAATTGATTTCCGTGGAGCTGCTTTTTGAGTTATAGGCAGTGTTGAGTGAATATTAACGAAAACCATATGCGGTGTTGCCTAAGATACTATCATTTACCCAGTGGCATTTCCAGCTTGTAGGCAACAAAGTCATAGGGTGGAATAACCGTTGTCTCACCATACTTATTATTGCCGCGGATAGTTTTGTAATACTGGCTGTGGTTGGAATCCATCTTTGACTTATCAAGAGTGTATTCGTGATCCGAACGGTTTATGAATATCACCATAGCCTTTTTGCGATAGGAGCGTGCTCTTGCAAATGCCATTACATCATCATCCATATAGAGGAAGATAAATTCACCGTCAATGAACACCTTGGAGCTTCTTCTTATTCCGGAAAGCATCTTTACATACTCAACAAGCTCCTTGTCTTCCTTGCCCCAGGGGTAGCAGCGTCTGTTAAAGGGATCCTTGTAGCCCTGCTGACCTGCTTCATCACCGTAATATATACACGGCACTCCGGGGAGGAAAAACTGTATAGCCATTGCACATTTGAGTCTGTTCTTACCCAGGTTATACTCATGATCCGACAGCCAGTGACCGTTCATCCAATCCTTGTCCTTGCCATCACAGCTTTCGCCTCCCAGTACATTTATAGCTCTTTCTATATCGTGTGTGGAAACGCTGTTCATAAGTACATCTACAGATGGCTTGGGGTAGTTTTCCAGTATGGTCATGACCGCATTTCTGAAATCGAATGCACTTCCGCCCATAACATAATTCATAATAGCCGAGCGGAAGGGATAGTTCATTACCGAATCAAGCTGATCTCCTATAAGATACCTTCTGTGAACACCATAGCTTTCCTTGTTGGAAGCATCCTCCCACACTTCACCTATGATGATCTTTTCCTTGCCGTGCTTTTTAACACATTTGTTAAGATTATCAAGAAATTCATCCGGCAGCTCATCGGCAACGTCAAGACGGTATCCGGCAGCTCCCATGCTTATCCAGTAATCAAGTACTCCCCCATCACCGCAGATATATTCAGTATACTTATCGTTGTTCTCGTTTACATTGGGAAGAGTATCAATACCCCACCATGCTTCATATTCATTGGGATAGTTGATGAATGTATACCAGGGGAAAAATTCGCTTTCCCTGGAGTTATAGGCACCCAGGCTGTCGTATCTGTTAAATTTGTTGAAATAGATAGAGTCTGCTCCGGTGTGGGAAAAAACACCGTCCAGAATAACAGATATACCGTAGGACTTAGCCGCCTCACACAGCTTTTTAAAGTCATCATTGGTACCCAGCAAAGGATCCACCTTTCTGTAATTGGCTGTATTGTACCTGTGATTCTCATGAGATTCAAAAATAGGATTCAGATAAATACAGGTAACGCCCAGCTCCTTCAGATAAGGAAGCTTCTGCCTTATGCCGTCCAGATCACCGCCGAAATAATCGTTGTTCCATACATGACCGTTTTCGTCCGGCTTATAATAAGGGGTATCCTCCCAGTTTTCACGCATAACTCTGTCAGTGGGGATACCGTCATGCTTGTTGCCGCTTTTGTAGAAACGATCCGGGAAGATCTGATACATTATACCGCCTTTGAGAAAATCCGGAGTCTTGTAGTCCTCGTTGAATACAGTAAGCTGAAAAAGATCCCCATGATTTATCTCGCTGTTGTGACATGACACCTTTTTAATATAGTTCCTGGTACCATTCTGCTTGTATGAAAAATAGTAGTAATGTACGCCGGAGTCCCTGGGTGTGAAGATCGCACTGTATACATTGCAGTCCTCTTCTTCCTTTGTAAGATTCATTGCAAGAAATGTCTCCTTACAGCCTGTTCTGAATATTACAAGTATAGGCACAGGGGGAAAATCAAGTGCCATATTCTTTGGAAGCCTTATGTGAAACTCGCAGGTCTGTCCTCGTCTGATAGCCCCGAAAGGAGTCTTATAGTTAGGATCCCAGCTGTCGTACATCTTTTTCATATCATTTTCCTCCTCCATAATAAACGAAACAAGGGCATTACACCCTTGCTTTCGTATCAAGGCAACACCGCACAATGACCGCTTGAAGGCTTTGTGCGGTATTGCCTCAAGTTTTAATTAAAGACCCCAGATATCCTTAGCATATTCTGCAACGGCTCTGTCAGCGGAGAATATTCCGGCACCTGCGATGTTATTGAGAGACATCTTAGCCCATTTCTCCTTGTCGTTGTAGCATTCAGTGATAAACTTCTGTGCATTTCTGTAGGAATCAAAGTCTGCAAGAACCATATACGGGTCGCTGTCCTTGAGGGAGTTTGCAACATCGTTGAATGTACATCCGTTTATACCTCCGTACATTCTGTCAATACCGTTCTTGATGGTCTTGTTTGACTCATAGTACTGGGTAGGATTATAACCTCTTCTCTTGAGATCCTCTACCTCAGGTGTCTTCATACCGAAGATAACGATATTGTCATCTCCTGCTGCTTCTCTTATCTCAATATTTGCACCATCCAGTGTTCCGAGAGTAACCGCACCGTTGAGCATCAGCTTCATGCAGCCTGTACCGGATGCCTCTGTACCTGCCAGTGATATCTGCTCGGATATATCCGCAGCCGGCATCAAAAGCTCTGAAAGTGTAACACTGTAATCCTCCAGGAAGTATACTGAAAGCTTCTGATTTATCTTTTTATTCTTCTTTATTTCCTCGGATATAGCCCAGATAAGCTTGATGATCTGCTTAGCCAGATAGTATCCGGGAGCTGCCTTTGCAGCAAAAATGTATGTCTTTGGAGTATAATCCGCATCAGGATTGTTCAGGAGATACTCATAATCAGCAAGGATATTCATTACATTCAGATGCTGACGCTTGTATTCATGAAGTCTCTTTACCTGAACATCAAAGATACTGTTTGTATCGATCTTAAAGCCGCTCTTCTTTGAAACAAAGCTTGCAAACTTCTCCTTATTCTCTTTCTTTATCTCCATAAGACGGTCAAGCACTGCCTTGTCGTTCTCAAAAACGCTGAGCTTTTTAAGCTCGGAGCCGTCATTGAGGAACTTATCTCCGATCTTTTCCTTCAGAAGGTTGGTAAGTCCTTCATTTGACTGATACAGCCATCTTCTGTAGGCTATACCGTTTGTAACGTTCTTGAACTTTCTTGGAGTATCAGCGTGCTCATCTCTGAATATACTGTCCTTTATGATCTCCGAATGGAGCTTGGAAACACCGTTTACGCTGTGAGAAGCAACTACACAAAGAGTAGCCATATGAACCTTGCCGTCCTTTATAATGGACATTCTTGATGTCTTGCCGCTGTCTCCATCATTTCTCTCCATAAGTCTGGAGCAGTAACGGTTGTTTATCTCAACAATGATCGAGAATATTCTTGGGATTATTCTGTTTACAAGATTTGTATCCCATTTTTCCAGTGCCTCTGCCATTACGGTATGATTTGTGTAAGCAAAGGTATTCTTAACGATATGCCATGACTTATCCCATGAGTAGCCACATTCATCAAGGAGTATTCTCATCAGCTCGGGGATAGCCAGCGTGGGGTGTGTATCGTTGATATGGATCGCAACTTTTTCGTGGAAGTTTTCCAGTGTACCGTAAACATTCAGGTGCTTCTGAACTATATCACCTACGGAAGCGGCACAGAGGAAATACTGCTGACGAAGTCTGAGCGCCTTACCCTCCTGTGTGTTATCATTGGGGTAAAGTACCTTTGATATAGCGTTTACCTCAGCGTGCTGAGCCAGTGCCTGAGCATACTGACCCTGATCGAAGGTACGCATATCGAATCCGGGAGCCTTGGCTGCCCACAGTCTCAGAACAGATACGCCCTCACTGTCATGACCTGATACATACAGATCGTAAGGGATAGCACGAACTGTGTTGTAGTTTACGTGCTCCATGTGGTGGAACTGGTCGTCCCAGAATTCTCTGATCTCGCCCTCAAAGTGTACGTCAATGGACTTTTCCGGACGGGGATCCAGCCATACGCTGCCGCCGGGGAGCCAGTTATCAGGAAGCTCTGTCTGCCAGCCATCCTCCAGCTTCTGCTTGAATATACCGAACTCATAGCATATAGAATAACCCATTGCCGGGTATGCCTGTGTTGCCATAGCATCCAGGTAGCAGGCAGCAAGTCTTCCCAGACCGCCATTACCCAGACCTGCGTCCGGCTCACAGTTGAATATATCTTCAATATCCACATCGCTCTCCTTGAGCATATCCCTTACCTCATTGATTATCTCAAGATTGTAAAGGCTTGTTTTCAGCGAGCGTCCCATAAGGAATTCCATTGAAAGATAGTAAATTTTCTTCTTACCGTTTGAATGAGCCTTATTTATAAATTTACGGCGCTTTCTTTTAAGTGTCTCCACAATAGTTGCGGAAAGTGCCTGATATATCTGCTCATGTGATGCGTCCTCCAGTGTAGTGCTGTACTGAAGCTCCAGCTTATCAATAAAGCTGTCTTTTATTTTCTGGATATCCGGTTTTTCTGCCATTGTTTACTCCTATCCCTGCATTTTATGCAAATTTATTTATAACCATGCCGCAGATGTCTCCGTCCCTGCAAGCGGCGGTGGACATCTCATGATCCCGGAAGTAATTCAGACTGCCGCTGAGATCATGAGGAGCAAAGCTCTCTGCAATGGTTGAAGCCGTCGCATCGCGGCAAAACAAGCTTACCTCTCTCTGCTCCGACTTTAATATTATTACCTGTGCCCGTACAAACCTCCTATTGATGTCCCAATTAAATCTTGAAGATTTATGCGAAGAATAAATGCTGAAATTCAAGGAGGGAAGGTGCAGGAATACTGGCGTA
>CACZQG010000278.1 GCA_902783235.1 uncultured Ruminococcus sp. | reverse complement strand
CAGTATGCCTGCATCGATTTTGTACAATCTAACGAAAAATCTGACTTCGCATCTGACGCACAATCTTTGTGCGGTATTGCCTAAACTTTTAAATGCAACACCGTTGGGGTTGCATGGATCATATATTACAAATGTCCATTTAAAATTATATATCCTTATTGTGACAGACATATGAAAGTAATATGAATATTTAAACATTTATAGCAAACAGCAGATAATTCTGTGTTCACTATATCTCTTTTGCCTTTAAAACGTCCTTTTTTATCTGAGCCTTTAACTCATCAAGAGAGGAAAATTTTCTTTCTTCCCTTAAAAAGTCCAGAAATTCTATTTTTATGCTCTTGCCGTACAGATCTCCTGAAAAATCCAGTATATGAGTTTCAGCAAGAGGCTTGATGTTACTTTCCACCGTAGGCTTTACCCCGGTATTGGTTACGGCACGGTATAGTGTTCCGCCTATCCGGCAAACAGTTGCATATGCTCCCATATGAGGGACTATCTGCCGTTCTTCAAAGAGCTGATTGGCTGTAGGAAAGCTTATAGTTCTTCCCAGGCGGTTGCCTGTAACAACTTTCCCTTCAAGAAAGTAAGGCTGTCCCAAAAGCTTGTTTGCACTTTTTATATCACCTTTTTGGAGATATTCCTTAACTATACCGGATGAGACACCCGAGTCTTTAAGGGTGACAGTAGGATATATGCTTACCTGAAAGCCGTACTTTGCTCCGAAGGCTTTCAGCTCATTGATACCGCAGGCGGCATTTTTTCCGAAGCGAAAGTTCTCACCGCATACTACTATCTCTGCCCTCATAAGCTTTTTGAGTATCCGGGCGGCAAAATCCTCCCCGGTCATGTCCCGAAGCTCACTGATCCCCGGAGCATAGATATATTCCACTCCAAGACCCGACAGAATATTCTCCTTCTGCTTCTGGGTATAAATATAGCTGTATGGCTTTCCGTGTTTGTATTTCACTGATGAGGTCTCAAAGGTGAAGACACTGAAGGCTGTATCCGCAGAGGAATAGCTTTCAGCCATTGCAAGTATCTCACGATGTCCCAGGTGAACACCATCAAATATCCCCAGAGCTACTGATGTTTTCTTTGGGGACGGGGTATTGGAATCAATAAATATCATGTACCTTCACCGCCTAAATTTTTGTATACACGCAAAACTCCATTCTCTCTGTCCGCTTTTCCTATGCCGGCAAATATACCATTATAATAGTATACGCTGTAGAGATCGTTTTCATCATTTATGGGGAATTGTGACAGGGATTGTTTTACCCCGTTTTTATAAAGTGCGGATCGTTTTTCATTCAATACTATTTTGGGATAATCGGTAAAAAGCTCTTCCACGGGAGTTATGATAGTGTCCAGCTTATCCTCATCCCGAAGCTGTTCCAGCTTTTCAAGAGTTATGCATTTTTCCAGTGGAAAGCCGTTGGCACTTGTTCTTACAAGAGATGTCATAGCAGCACCGCAGCCCAGCAGTTTCCCCATATCATGTATTATTGACCGTATATACGTTCCCTCGGAGCAGGAGACGGTAAGAATGCCTTCTCCCCTTTGCCTATCAAAGCAGTCAAGCTCCAGACAGGTTATTTTCACCTGTCTTATGGGGCGTTCTGCCTCTATACCCTTTCTTGCAAGCTCATAAAGCTTTTTGCCCCCTACCTTGATGGCTGAATACATAGGGGGGAGCTGGGATATTTCTCCACGAAAGCGGTCCATTGCGGATAAAAGCTCCGTATCTGATACGCTGACGGGAGACTCTTTCACTATTGTTCCTGTAATATCATAGGTATCAGTAGTAATACCCAGCCTGAACCCTGCACGGTAGCTTTTTCCCTTTACCGGAAGTATGCTTATGGCTTTGGTGGCGTTCCCGGAAAATACCGGCAGAACGCCTGTAGCCATAGGGTCTAAGGTACCCGAATGTCCAAGCTTTTTCATATGAAGGATGCCCCTCATTTTTGCGATAACGTCAAAGGAAGTAAAATCTTTTGGCTTATCTATAAGTATAATGCCTGTCATTTTTTCATTCCTTTTTCCACAGCGTTGACTATTTTAGCCTTTACTTCTTCAAGCGTGCCATGGATAAGGCAGCCCGCCGCCTTAACATGACCGCCTCCGCCCAGAGAAGCGCATATATCCGACACGTTCACATCATTTGCCGAACGCATGGAGATCTTATAGCTGTTTTCGTCACGCTGCTTTATTGTGACACCTACTTCAGCATCTTCATACTGCAGCGGTATCCCTGCCAGACCGTCGATCTCTCCCAGATCCACATTCAGACTTTCAAGAAGGTCGAGAGTAACAGTTATCATAGTACATTTACCATCTAAATAGTACTCCATCTTGTCTGAGACTGCTGATTCCATTTTAAGCTGCCCACGGCTTTTTATGTCGAAAAGACGGCGGTTTATCTGGGCATAGTTTATGTCACTGTATTTTTTTATGGAAGCGACTATTTCATGACATCTTGAGGATGCATTTTCATACTTGAAGCAGCCGGTATCAGTGGCAATACCTGTATAAATACAGGCAGCCATTCTGTTATCGGGGATAATATCCATTTCCTTCAGCACTTCAAACAGTACCTCGCAGGCTGCGGATGCATCCGGGCATACAAGGGTGTTTTTTGCATAAAGTGTGTTTGATATATGGTGGTCGATGCACAGATCCACCTTATCACCGTATTGCTCCTTGTATTTACCCAGGAGATTTGTGTCAGCCACATCAACGGATATAATGCTGTCAGGTTCAAATTCCTCATCAATATAGTCCTCTGTTATGAATGAATATCTTTTGGGGATATCATCTGAACAGAGTATGCGTGCCTTTTTACCCATGCTTTTGAGTATGTGGTAGACAGTCATTCCCGAGCCTATGCAGTCACCATCCGGGCTCTGGTGTATAAGGATATATGCATTGCCGCAGTTTTTTAAAAGCTCTGCCGCTTTCTTGTAATCAATATTCATACTCAAAGTCCTTTAAGAGTTTCATTTATCTCTGCGCTGTGCTGGATAGAGTCATCGGCTATGAATTTCAGCTCGGGACTTTTCCTCATGGGAAGCCTGTGGAAAAGCTCTCGTCTTATAAATCCGGAAGCTGATGTAAGTCCTTTTACAGACTCTTTTGCCTTGTCCATTCCCTCAAAGCAGGAAACATATACCTTACAGTGGGACAGATCGTTGGAAAGATCAACTCTGACTATTGTAATAAATTCGGCGATGCGGGGATCCTTAAGCTCACGGAATATAGCTGCAAGTTCACGCTTTATATCCTCGCCCAATCTGCCTGCCTTAAAGCTTGCCATAATTTAAGCCTCCTATCCTTTAAATCAATGCGTAAT
>CACZQG010000277.1 GCA_902783235.1 uncultured Ruminococcus sp. | reverse complement strand
CAAGTCAATAGGTTTGACGTGATTGGTCGTTTTCGTGACGTGATTGGTATATATTCAAAATATTTAACTGTAAATTTGCTGCTTTTTCTTTTTTATAACCTCCAAAAAATATAGTCATTCGTTTTTTAGTTTTGATTTTAATTGTTTATATCTGCATTGGTATCAACCCCGATCTTTAAAGCGGGGGGATTTTTCCCTCCTACATATATAAACACCTGAAAATGAAAAAACTCTTAAAAATTTTTATATAATTTTATATTTTAACACAACTTTGTCATTTATTACATAATAGTGTAACAATTTCTGTATTAAATTATATAATATATAGTTGTACAAATAGACGACCGGTCTTATGGGTCACGATCAATGAAAAAAACTCCCCTTATCCTGTCATATATTCACACCATCACATGAGAAGCTGCTCTCTCATAAATCCCAGCAGCTTTTTTTCTCGTCTTGATACCTGTACCTGTGTCATACCCAGTATTTTAGCAGCCGCAGACTGAGTCATATTTTTATAATAACGCAGATATATCAGCTGCCTGTCCCTGTCCTCCATAGTTTCCATTACCTGATGAAGTGCGATGGTATCCCCTATCTCATATTCTGGAGAGGGCATTGCAACGTCTATCTGACCTCCTCCCTCCTCGGAATTGTCTGTAAGAGATACCGGCGGCTGACTTACCGATAGTGCCTCAGCCACAGCATATTCGTCTACATCCAGTACTTCACTCAGCTCAGATAAGGTAGGCTCTCTGCCCAGTTTTTTGGACAGCTCCTCCTTTGCCCTCAGAGTTTTCAGTGACAGCTCTTTAAGACTTCGGCTTACCTTGATAGCTCCACCGTCACGGAAAAGCCGTTTTATCTCTCCAAATATCACCGGAACAGCGTAGGTGGAGAATTTCACTCCCCTTTCCGTATCAAAGGCTTCCGCCGCTTTCAGCAGGCCTATACATCCTGCTGAAAACAAGTCATCATACTCGATGCCTCTCCCTCTGAAACGATTGGCACACAAATGAACAAGTCCCAGGTTTTCCTCCGGCAGCGGCTTACTCATTTTTACCGCCTATTCTCTTCCGCATAATAACGCTTGTCCCCCTGCCCACAGCACTGGTGACCTTTAGCTTGTCCATAAAGCTTTCCATCACCGCAAATCCCAGTCCGGCTCTTTCCTCGCAGGCTGCGGTGGTGAAAAGCGGTTCCATCGCCTTTGCCACATTTTCTATACCGCAGCCCCTGTCACGCACTCTTATGTACAGCTCCCTGTTTTCAAGTATACGGCAGACCAACTCAATAGTGCCTGTCCTGTTTCTGTATGCATGGACTATGCAATTGGTCACTGCCTCCGATACTGCTGTTCTTATATCAGATATCTCCTCCGTATCCGGATCAAGCTGCGCCGCAAAGGCACACACTGCCGTTCGTGCAAAGCCCTCATTTCTGGATAGGCTTTTAAAGCTCAGCTTCATTTCATTTTCAATATTCACTTGCTCTCCTCCTCTGTGCTGTTTCTTATTTCAGCAAGCCTGTCAATGCCTGACAGCTTCATCACCTTTTTAATATTGTGAGGCGGATCCTGTACTATGACGCTGCCGCCCATTTCATTCATAAGTCTGTATCTGCCCATGACCAGCCCTATTCCCGAACTGTCCATAAAGGTCACACCGGAAAAATCCAGTATAAGCTCCACTGCACCTGTATCTCTTACCGAGTAATCAATATCATTTCTTATAGCTGCGGCAATATGATGATCTATCTCCCCTGTAAGATACGCAGTTACGCTCCTGTCCCGGGACTCTATCCTCAATGACATTTTTCATTCCTCCCACTGTTTTATACATCTCCGCCCGACGGCTTCGGACGGTATTAACTCCATGCTTCTATTTTAATACAATATGCTTGATTTTTTTGTAAAACCCTGTCGCCGGGACAAAAAAATACCGCACATTTCTGTGCGGTATAATTATTATACTAATATCCGATTAAAAAATTAAAAAGGTCGCTTTTTGAAAAAAGCTCTGCAAAAACTTTTAGTTTCGCTCATACTATATATAATAATTGCAGCCGAAAGCTCGAATAGCAGCTTTAAGGCGAAAATGATCACGCATTTGAATTCTGCTTTTGCGGAAATACACAAACACCCTTGGGTATTTGCAGCGGTGCTGCCTGTATTACATTATAGCCTCAAGCCTTTGCCTGATATCCTCATTTCGTTTTTTATAGTCAATGGTAAGGGTTTTGATCTTTCCGTCTGCATAATCATACATTCCCTGTAAAATACCCTCCATGCTGTCCTCCACCAGGTAGCCGCCGTACTTTTTAAGAAAGTTCCTGGGGCCGTTTACATCAGTGGAGAAAACAGGTATCCCCAGAGAATCGGCTTCAAGCATTACAAGTCCCAGTCCCTCATAAAATGATGAGAGGATAAAAAGGTCACATTGTTTCAGTATAGGCATGGGGTTTTCCACAGATCGTATCAGAATTATGCTGTCCCAGCAATCGGTACTGCGTACCGCCTTCATGGTCTTGTAGTAAAGGCTGCCCAGACCGCCTATTATAACAAGCCTGGAGTCCGGATGTGTCCTATGGAATATCTCAAAGGCTTCTATCAGTCTGATATGACCCTTTTCAGGTGAAAATCTGCCAATGGTTATGAATGTCATTCCCTCAGCTCTAAGGAAGCCGTTCAGTCCATCGGGGTGCGGACAGTACATATCTGTATTTTTCTGAAGCTCCACCGGAAGCTGACTGCGCCTTATAACATTTTCATGATCGTGGAAATTATCCATTACCATGATGTTATCCCGTCTTTGGCTTATGGTATAGGTCGATTCAACAATATCCTGAGATACCGGAAGAACATGATCGCATATACTGTATACCCATCTGAGCAGCTGGAAATTCTGATTATTTCTTGTCTCGATCTCCTGCATCATATCATTGTGAACATATATGGACTTTTTACAGTCAAGTGCTGTGAGCATACCGATTATATTATTTTCATAGCCATTGAATTGTATAAAGTGGCGGAATTTTATACCGTAGAAATTACGCTGTATCTCACGTCCGTATGCACGGATAAGCTGCTTCTTATGAAGATCACCGCCCCTTTTGGAAAAGGCTCTGTAGGCAAAGCCTGTCCTGAAATCAAATGCCATTTCAAAGCTTATGGGGATAACTCCCACCTCATCCGGTATAACGGAGGTCCTTGTTTTGTCATAATTCAGGCTTCTCTCACGGAAGGATACATAGTAGTTGAATCTTGAAAGATCTATCTGAGAAAGCACAGACAAAAGTGCTGTTGTGATGCCGTTTTTGTTAAGATTACCGCCGTAAATAAGTATATTTTCCTTGCCGTTGGACTCTATTTTCTCCTCATTTGTCACAGGCTTGTCCAAAAATACCCTCTGACATATCCTCTTTGCGGCATCGGGAGCATCATATGTACAATACTCCTTCAGGAACTGCGTATCATCATAGTTTTTCGGCTTGTTTATCTCACCTATCAGCTCATCCACAGTAGTCGTCTGAGGAAATGGCAGCTCATCCAGGGATACATAAACACCTCTTGTGCTGAAATACTCCTCTTTGTCATATACATAAAGTATGATCTTTCTTTTTGAATTTGCAAAATCGTAGAATACACTGGAATAGTCTGTTACCAGAGTATCAGCCATATTCAGTATCTCGTAGTACTCATATCCCGAAGGGAAACGGCGTATATGCTTGTATTTATCGTCGGTAAACTCCAGCTTCATAAGGGGATGGTACTTGACAAACATCACCTGATCGTCTTTAAGCTTACCGTCCATCTGGGAAAGAAATTCCTCTGTTTCGGCAATAACTCCTTCAACATCTGCATTATTCACGCTGCCTCTCCATGTAGGCATATAAACAATGATCTGCTTGCCATCCATCTGAAACTGCTGTCTCAGCTCATTTCTTCTTTCCTCATTGAAAAATACCGAATTACGTGGATAGCCTTCATTCAAAACTGTAGCTTTGCAGAGATTTTTCAGCATATAGGCATTTATCATTTTTTCCTTCATGTACTCATTCGGGTAAACCAGATAATCTGCAAAAACCAGGTTACGCATAACATTACCCATATTGTACACTTCATTTTTTACATCTCTGCCCATATTTTTCAAGGGAGTACCGTGCCAGGTATTAAGTATTATCTGTCCCTCTTTTTTGATAAAGCGTCTTGGAAATGATGTATCATTCACAAGGTATTTTGCTTTGGAAAGCCATTTATAGTAATTGAGAGATTCTTCTCTGAGTATCTTGACCTTTGTAATGCCGTATTTCTTTAGCATAAGCTTTATGCCTGCCTTTACCGGCGGCCTTACGGGAACACACAGCTTCAAGTGCTGATATTGGGGATCCTGTGCCAGTTCTCTTGCAATATACAATATGTTTCCTGCCATATCATTTCCGCTTCTCGATTCAAGTATTACAATATTATCCCTGATCTTACGCTTAAAATGTATGCCGTAATATATACTGAACCATACTCTTGATTTCAGCTTGTTTATCAATTTCTTCATGGAAGACTTCAACGCCATTTATATGATCCTCCGAATTTATTTAAGATCGTTCTTTATCTGTGTTGTGGATATTTCGGGAGTTCTTGGAAGATACACGACCTCACAATGTTCTTTAAGAAAGTCAAATTTTCCTTCCCAGTCATTTCCCATTACAAAAGTATCTACTTTGAATTCTTTTACATCATCGGTTTTCTGCTCCCAGTTTTCCTCTGGTATAACAAGATCCACATATCTTATGGCTTCAAGTAGCTGCTTTCTCTGTTCATATGTGAAATAGCATTTCTTCTGCTTTGAATTCCAGTTGAATTCATCTGTAGAAAGTGCAACTATAAGGTAATCACCCAGTGCCTTGGCACGCTTTAGCAGATTTATATGACCATAATGCAGCAGATCGAAGGTCCCGTATGTTATTACTTTTTTCATATTTTTCTCCTGTTATCCGTTTTGCCAACGGGTATGTTTTTTGCTGTAAGCCACCCTCGGGGATATATGCTGTGAAAACATACCGTTTCAATAAGGGGCGTCGCCCCGTCATTATATCATAGGATGCCCTACATTATATTAGTATATATCATATTGCATTTTTTGTCAAGTATAGGCGTAAGAAGACATGGAAATCAATTTTAGTAAACGATTAGTAATAAACTATGAATTACTTAAATACAAAAGTTTAGGTCAAGCCTTTTCAAAGGCTT
>CACZQG010000276.1 GCA_902783235.1 uncultured Ruminococcus sp. | reverse complement strand
GGATATAGCTTTTATTTATAACCTCCCATTTTTTATCCCTGGATTCTCTTATAATTCTTATATCTTCATCATTCAGGTGTCTGAACCTTCCCTGACGCTTAATATATTTTTCCACATCTGTAAAACTGCCCGGTTTATGATTCAGCTTGAAGCTGCCGTTTTCATATTCTGCCAGATACCAAAGTCCGCAGTCAACCACTTCCTTTGCGATCTCTATAGTTTCATCCTGTGGGATGCCCCATCCGGTAGGACATGGTGCTATAACATGGATATACTTTGTACCCTTTATCTGTGCAGCCTTCTTCACCTTGTAAATAAAATCATTTATATAGCCTACACTGGCTGTTGCTGCATAGGGGATATCATGTGCCGCAGCGATCTCAAACATATTCTTTTTGGGACGGATATTTCCGTGTATATTTTTTCCGGCAGGTGTGGTGGTTGTCCTTGCGCCAAAGGGTGTCAGACCGCTTTTCTGTATGCCTGTATTCATATATGCTTCATTATCGTAGCATATATATATAATATCATCGTTCCTGTCTATTGCTCCGGAAAGTGCCTGGATACCAATATCTGCAGTACCGCCGTCGCCTGCAAAGCCTACTGCTGTAAAATTCCTATACCCTCTTGCCCGAAGTCCTGCTTCAACACCTGTAAGCATGGAAGCAGTACCGGCAAAGGTTGATATTATAGAATTATTTGAAAAGCAAAGCTGGGGAAAATTAAATCCCACTGCTGACATACAGCCTGCCGGAAGTACTGACACCGCATTGGATCCTATAGCCTTCAGTGCCATTCGCACAGCAAGACTTCCTCCGCAGCCGGCGCAGGCTTTATGCCCGTAGAAATACTCCTCACGGGAAATGCCATCTGCTGTTTTATTTGCCATTCTGCTCCACTCCTATCCCTATAAAATTCACATTCTCTGTTCCGTTTATGATACCGTCAAATACGTTGTCTATATCCTCTGCGGAAATATTTCTGCCTCCAAGACCGCCTATAAAATCATATCCCGGTATATTCAGTCCCGATTTATGAAGTGCTGAGTTTACATTGGTGAAAACAGTCCCTTCATTGCCGAAGCTTATATCCTTTTCCAGTACGCCGAAGGCTTTAGCATTTTTAATTGCTTCACCTATCTCCTCATTAGGAAAGGGACGCATATATCGTATCCTCAGTACTCCTGCCTTTATACCTTTTTCACGCAGTCTGTCTGCCCGTTCACGGCAAAGCCCGGAAATACTTCCCAGGGTTATGAGTATATAGTCTGCATCATGGGTAAGATAGCTGTCGATCAGTCCCGTATAGCTTCTTCCGAATATTTCAGCAAAATCCTTTTCGGCTTCTTCTATTACACCACGGGCATTGAGCATTCCCTCATGCTCCTTATATTTGAAAATATAGTTTGTATCGGGACCGGCTGAAAATGCCATATTTCTGGGTGACTCAAGATCTATCCTGTTATCTGTTTCATATGGCGGCAGGAATCTGTCAGCCTGTTCCCTTACGGGGATATCCACCGGTTCATATGTATGAGTAAGTATAAAGCCGTCAAGATTTGCCATATACGGGCTGGATACTCTTTTGTCCTCCGCTATCCTGTAGCTCATAAGCGCAAGATCCAGTGCTTCCTGTGCATTTTCGGCATACGCCTGTATCCAGCCGCTGTCCAGCTGCGAAAGGCTGTCACGCTGGTCACCGTATATATTCCATGGAAGTGCTGTGGAGCGATCGGCATTCATCATCACTATGGGGAAACGGCCGCCTGATGCATAATACAAGCACTCTGCCATATACAAAAGGCCCTGGGATGAGGTGGCTGTAAATGCTCTTGCACCGGCAGCACTGGCTCCGATAGCACATGACATAGCAGAATGTTCTGATTCAACATGGATATATTCGGCTTCCAGACTTTTATCCTCAACCATTTCGGAAAGCTTTTCCACAACAATGGTCTGAGGTGTTATAGGATACGCTGATATTACTTGTGGACGTGCCAGACGTATGCCCTCAGCAAAAGCTTCATTGCCGGATAGAAATTTTCTGCTCATTTATGCTCAGCCTCCATTCTGATCGCTCCGGGTCTGCATATTTTTGAACAGATACCGCAGCCCTTGCAAAAGTCATAGTCTATCTGCGCCTTGCCTTCCTTGACAGAAATAACGCCATCGGGACAGTACAGATAGCACTGCTCACAGCCGACACATTTATTCGTATCTATTTCAGGACGGATGCTTCTCCAGCCGCTGTTGACGGAAACTAAGTATCCTCCTTCAAAACAGGTACTTTGGGGTATCTCCGACTGTGTAAACGATTTTTTCTCTCTCACATAAGGCTTCACTCAAAGCACCTCCTCTGCTGCTTTTTTTAGTGCCCCAATATTCTTATCCTGTATCTTTTCGGGCATATATTCTTTTATAGCCTGCACAGCATTATCAAGGGAAACTGTCCTGTAAAGGCCGGTAAGCAATCCCAGCATGACAGTATTAACTGTAGGCAGACGAAATTCTTTTGCTATACCTTCGCCATCAAATGAATATGCACCCTCATAAGGTGTTCTTGAATTAATAATAATTGTACCATGCGGCTTTAGCATATCATAAAGCTCAGATGAATAGAGTGTTTCGTCAAGTATCACTATATGATCAGCTTTTTCCGTCTGACTCCTGTCAGTGACCGGTTTAGTATCAAGCTTGGTAAATGCTCTCACAGGAGCCCCTCGCCTTTCGGGTCCAAAGGAAGGAAACGCCAGTGCATACTTATCGCTTTCAAGGGCAAAAGCAGCTCCCAGCAGCTTTGCTGCGGTAAATGCACCCTGTCCGCCTCTTCCAAGCCAAATTATCTCTTTCATAGCATATCTCCTATCGATTTGGTATGCTTTTATTATACATCATTTTCCGGTATATGTCTAATACATTCATGCTATAGCCGGATATAGCTTTAAACTATAGGGAG
>CACZQG010000275.1 GCA_902783235.1 uncultured Ruminococcus sp. | reverse complement strand
GCTTTCGGCTGCAATTACAATATAAAGTACGAGCGAAATTAAAAGTTTTTGCTAAGCTTTTTTCAAAAAGCGACCTTTTATATTGCCCATGTTATTTTTCTATAATGTTTATACTGTCCAGCATAAAGAAATTATCCTCACCGATGACCTGAGTAGCTCCCAGCATAAATGAATCATAATTATCATCGTTGGCTGTAAATTCCTTATTAAGCTCCAAAAAGCTCTCGGAAGCTCCGAAGATCTTATATGTGTGAAGGATCTGATACTTCTTTGTTTTTGAATTCATAATGTGGAAATTGATATAATTGGACTTGGTCTTTACTCTGAATCTTATTTTGAAAACATAATTCTTTCCCTTTATAAGGGGCTTGGAGAAGGGCAGATAAGCATATCTTCCCGGTCTTGCCATTGCCGAATCCACAGTGAGAACTGTATATCCGTTCATGGTATGCTCCTCCCACACATTTCTGTCAAAGCTAAAGTGTGTGGTCCTGCTGGAAAACTGTAAGGGATTTAATCTGTCAGTATAATTCTCCTGCTCATCGGTGACCTTGTTCAGTGCGTCTTTAAAGGACATTGTTTCAAGATATTCGTAAAATGCATCTCTTTTTTCGGAAGCATAATTACGTCCCTTGACCATGAATCCATTGTTGCCGATCCAGCTTGCAGGAGCGGTTTTTCTCACAGAAAATCCTTCCGGTGACAGGCTGTCTGCAAATCTTCTGCCCTTTTCATTATTACAAAGAAGAACAGATACACCCTTCTTTGCATTGATACTTCTATCCTTCGAGCCGATACCCCAGAAATCACCAATGGTAATATCACCGTATCTGATGCTGTTCTGATAGTTGCACTTTTCACAGTGTATTCCCGTCATAAGATGGGAATGATAAGCCCTCTGGTAAGGATCCTCATTAGCGCCGTGGCGAACGATACCACTGTTATCATTTTGGGTTATCCTGACTGTAGTACAGTCCCAGTTCCAGCTTTGGGTCTTATGTCTGAATTCATAGGCGGATATATTGTCACCGAATTCCTCCTGTATATACTTTTTGAAGAAGGATGCAGGAGGTGCATAGGAGCAAAGAAGATCTGCCGTGATAAGATTATCATGATCCTTTTTAAGATATGATCTCAGTCCTGCCACCTGACAGGGACAGCCTGTAAACAACACCTGAACATTGCTTTCCAGTTTTTCTTTTATCTTTCTGAAAATATCTCCCATATAGCTTTGGAGATATTTTGATTTACGCAGCCTGGGAAGATCCTCTGAACGCTCTATCATTATATGGGATACGGTAAGATCATCATTCCATGCCGCACCCACTACAACACCATTATTGTCCAGCACCCTCTGCGCAAGAACACTGAACACACCGCCGCTGGAGCTTTCACGAAGTATATCCTCATCTCTTGCAACGATCTCCAGACATTCCTCCTGCTCCTCATTATAATTGTCAGGAAGCTCCAGGGCAGGACATACATCACAGCACTTTCCGCAGTTGATACATTTGTTATAGTTAATACTGCTTCTGTAGAAGCCGGTAACATCCGGCTTCAGCTCCAGAGCATCCTTGGGACAGGCAGATACACAGGCACCGCAGCCCACACACATATTCATATTCAGATTTGAAGTGATGGCTCTGTCTGCAATGCTTACCGGAGGAAGGGATGCAAGAGGAGCAGTAAGGGCATTTTCCAGCCATTTTACCGATGACTCTCTTTCCCTCTTTATGATCTCATTGGCTTCCGTATAATCTATCTGATTAAAGAATTTCGGATCTAATGGTATGCTCTTCTGACTGGATACCAATCTGTCAGTAAGACCGAATTTTGACAGCAGCTCTCCAAAACGTGCCGCACCTCTGCCCTTATTTGTAATGGACAGGAAAGGCTTATTGAATATGATAGAAAATGCGGTACCATGGAATGAGTCACTGATAACAAAAGCACAGTTGATATACAGCTTCATAAGGTCTTCTGCACCTATCTTACCCATGACAGGCAGACCCAGATTATTCTTATTGCGCTCGTAATTTGCATGGTTTCCGTCCAGAACATTAAGCGCCCTGAGACCGGAAGTCTTACAGTAATACTCGATAGCCTGTCTCTTTTCAGGAGTTGGGTCAAGTATATAGGTCAGGATATAAGGTCCTTCCTCCTCTATCTGTGAATGAGATGCCAGATCTATATATTCCTGTTTATCCAGGCAGAAAACAGGCTCAACTACCACCTGCGCCCTTACCCCATAGGTATTCTCGCATATTTCCACACCGCTCTTTTCACGGACAGAGATAGCATTGTAGCGATTCATGAGCTTGATGGACTCAGGAAGTATCTTACGGGGTGTTTTATCGAAATCATGTCCGAAGGAGGTGGCAAAGCTTATTTTCCTCTTGTCATTGGCAACAAAATTCTGCAAAAATACCATGTCAAAGGATCGGTTTATATTATAATTCCAGATCTGATCCGAGCCTGTGATAAATGTATCCACCACATCATTCAGCTCATGCAGACGCTTAAAGGGTATAACGGGACTTACATCCTCCGGGGGATAAAACTTCCTCATAAATCTGCCGTTATGAGTATCTGCCAGCTCCCAGTCATTCTGACTTGCATTGTGCTTATTAACAAGGAGTACTGACTTTCCCAGAGACTTCAGGGTCTTATACACAGCGTAGCCGTTAAGACATGAACCGTAGTTGGAACCCCACCATATACCCAGAAGTGCTGTATCGTAATGATTATTCATATTTATTATCTCCTGCTATCAGTTTATACCGTTAAATGCATCTCCGGGAAGTGTATTATTCTTGAATATGAATCCCTGATTCATTATTTCACATTTTACAGTATCTTTAGCGGCACGGTTGGTAAGTGTCAGCAGTTCAAATTTCAGACCGCAAAACTGTCCGAAATGCTTGGCAAAAATATTAAGGGAATTTCTCCTTACATAGAAGGATATAACATCCTTGACCTCATCATTGTTCTTTTCCCAGTCTATCTGATGGATATGGAGCTTCATGTCACCATCCTCATCATACCACGTTCCGCTGACGCTCAGGGTATCCGATGATGCAGCAGCTACATTGTTCAGACGGATAAATCTTATCTCCGCATAGAAATCACTGAAATTAAAGTCATCGGGTATTATCTTGAGTATGTCCGCACCTACGTATTCCGAATCGCCGTCATTAACTGTCTGGAATATTATCTTGCCGTTTATATTGCCCATTGTATCAAGCTCCATTTTCAGTTTTTTGTTTTCTGCCTCCGCAGCCTCCAGCTTTTCTTTAAGCTCTTTTATGAAGGAAAGCTTCTGTCTGTCTATTTTACCTCTCAGATAATTATTTTCACGCAGTATAAGTGAAAGGTCATTGCCCAGTACCTCCATCCTGCATTCATTATCCTTTGTAAAACCGTATATATCCAGCAGGTCCTTCATATGCTCCTGCATTGTGACAAGTCCGTTATGATTCTTCCAGTATTCATCCAGAAGCTCCGGCTTTTCCAGAAAGCCGATTATCTTATTTCTGAGATCCTCTCCGTTGCCGCATTCAAACCTGAACAGATCGCTGGAGCACAGCTCCGAGGCTCCTCCCGCAGTACTGGATAATACAGGCACTCCGTAGGCTGCCGACTCAATAGCTATCTGGGGCAGATTATCCTCCCACAATACCGGAACTATGCTCAGGTTACAGCCCTCAAATATATCTCCCAGATCATCATGGGTATAGCCGTTTATCACCTTCAATGAGCGGAACATTCCCAGCATTGTGTATATCTCCGAGTGCTCCTTCTGCTTTACGGTAAGCACCAGGTCTATCTGTGAGGTGTATTTTATATCCAGCTTATTAAGTGCATCGATCAGGAAGGGATAGCCCTTCTCTTCATAGTTTATATCACTTCCCAGGAATACTATTTTGAGACCGTTTTCAGCAGGATATGCACTGTGCCCTATCTGCTTTGCAGCCACCTGAGTACCGATATAGGAGACACACATCTTGTTTTCATCAAATCCATTATCACGGGCGATGTCATAAACTCTCTTTGACACTGCCAGGATAGAATCACAGTTTTCATTTATCTTGAGTGTAGCCGTCTGAGCAAACTGTATTATCTCCTCCGGGTCAACATCCTTATCCAGACGCTCAAAGTCAAAGGCTTTCAGCCACCGCTTCTGGGATATTGCCGATGAAGGACTTATGCCGTATAAGCCGTTGTTATAAATATTTGATGCAATATTACTCCTTATGTCCATTCGTGTACATTCAAAGCAATCACGGCTGGTGTGATCGGGAGTACAATTGCAGTGCTTATGGCGCATATAATAGCTGCCGTTTACGCACAGTGGAACATAATTGTGTATTGAGAACACGAACCTTGTATCAGGAAAATCTCGTTTCAGATCCAGCACATCCAGAGAAAGTCCCTCAATATTATTGAAATGTACCGTCTTAAAGGGACCCATTTTTTTCATAAAGTCGGAAAATACCGCTTTAAGCTCATAGTTTTCCAGTGCCACAAGAGGATTGACATAAATATTCCTCTGCTCGGCAGGCACGGGAGAATTGACGATTTCAAACTGATGCACCCTCTTGCCGAATACATTTCCTATCATTCTCACATAGGTATTCTCCACGGAAGCATTGTAGGCAAAGCCGCTGCTTATAAAATAAATATTCACATCGGGATCATGCTCCAGCATTTCCTTTATTATATTATAGCAGTATACTGTCACTCCACCGCCCCAGTGCCACTTATTATCAAAGGGCAGCCAGTTATAGATCAGCACCTTGGGAAGATCACGCTGTATGCTGTTTACAGGGGAAATAAGGTCAAAATACCGGAACACATTTTCAGAGTCGGCATAGCCGGCAAAAACGTCAAAGTCTATCCGCTCCAGCACCCTGCGTACAGCGTTCAGATACTCATCCGAGCCTAAAAGCCTTCTGTTGGCTCTGATATTTTCATTAATAAGATTTACAAGGTGGGAATAAACATAAGCGGACAGCTTATTATTTCTGCACAGCTTTTTTTCAAAGCTGTCAAGATACCTGTCTGCAAGGGAAGCGATACCGTCACCATCGGGATAGAGATCGAATATCTTCGATTCTCTTCGGTAGCATATCTCAGCGGCAGTCCAGCCTATTTTTTTTGCAGCAAATAAAGCATCTGTCAGCAGCTGGTCAAAGCACAAAAAGGCATCAAATCTGCCTGCCTCGGAAAAAGTCAGCTCATTATCGGTAATAAAAGCTTTTCTGAAAGCTGCGCAGCCCTCGGGGAAATAAATTTCCAGTATCTCCGGGTATTTTTCCACATCAAAGACATCTCCCGGGATATTATGGTTTTTGAGTATACTGCTTTTGGCGGTAGTGGGGTTTGCGGCATTATCGCCGTTATAGATCTTGTAATTGCCGATCATGATATCGGGGTACCTGTTATTCTCCACGTCCCCGTTAAAGAATCGTTTATCAAATAAAGCGTCGGTAAAATTCTCGGTAAAAAGGTCAAAGGAGCGCAGAAAAATAATGTACTCCCCTTCTGCCTGCTCCACCGCTCTGTTCATAAGAGTGCTTATATCATCCTGACCCTTGATGAGCTTCACATCAGGCATTGTGCTGAAAACGTTTTTCACCACGTCCTCAGAGAGGATATTGTTGTTATTGACACAAATGATCTGTATATCCTCCTGCTCCTCCGTGGAACATGAAGCAACTGCGGCGTTCAGGTGATTTCCGATGCTGTACACCGGGATTATCACCGTAACGGTGGGCTTTTTGAATTTCCTCGTAAGATCCATATCCTGTTTCTCCTTAAAATATAGTTATCTCTTTTATTATAGCACATTTTGCGCCGATTTACAACCGTTTTTATCAAAAACCGCCAATGAATATTTAGTGTATATTTTATGTATACTGTTTTTCGGTCTCATTTCCTCCGGGCTGTCTGTTTTTTGCCTTAAAATAAAAATTTTGTATAAGGTCATGAACTTTATGATTTTTTCATTACCCTTTATGTGATACTATCCAAAGTTTTCGGGTATTATTTAGGTGAATATCCACGGTGGCCGAATAGTGGCCGAATAGTTTTGCATAAAAAATTTTCTAAAAATTTTAAGTAAAATATTTTGACTGTAAAAATGGCTTACCTGCGTTGTGAATACCCTGTTTTTTACGTTTTTTTATGTATAAAATTGTGTATACAGGTGGTTATATTGTGGTCATATCTTTCCAAAAGCCACACATTTACTACCCAAAACGTCGCATTTGACCATGAGCAAACCACGCAGATACGTCACACCCCCATTCTCTAAGTTATTATTATATAATTTAAGAGTAAATTCAAGAG
>CACZQG010000274.1 GCA_902783235.1 uncultured Ruminococcus sp. | reverse complement strand
TAGAAATAATATTACAGTTAGCTCAAACAGCTACGCTTTAGCAGCCTAAGTCTGCTATGTTCCCCTCATGAGTACCACGGCGTGAGATGGAGCATCGATTAGTGGTGAACGTTTCATTGGATTTCTCCTGCCTTTGAAATGTATTGGGAGATACCAGAATCATAAGCCTGTTTGTCGGCGTATGATAATGGGAATTTTAAAAGATAAACTACACTCGTAGAAAGTTATGCGGATCGGTTTTCGGACGCGAGTTCGACTCTCGCCGTCTCCACCAATTATTAGCTGAAAATCCTCTAAACGCATTTTATACTGTGTTTAGGGGATTTTTTCAACTATGTTTAATTACTATAATATTGTTCAATAAGAGGAGGTAAATGAGCGTGTTATTCACTAATGAACAGATAGAGCGCTATTCACGTCACATTACGCTCAAAGAGGTAGGAACCAAGGGTCAAAAAAAGCTTTTAAATGCTAAGGTGTTGATAATTGGCGCAGGTGGACTGGGCTCACCCTGTTCCATGTATCTTGCAGCAGCAGGGGTTGGCACTATAGGTATTGCTGATTCAGATGTTGTGGATCTTTCTAATCTTCAAAGGCAATTATTGCATCATACAAATGATCTGGGTAAACCCAAGGTAGAATCTGCAAAAGAGACAATAGAAGCTATGAATCCCGATGTCAAGGTGGTGACAATTCAAAAGCATATTTCGAGTAAAAATATACTTGATATTATAAAGGATTACGATTTCATAATAGATGCAACTGATAATTTTGCTGCGAAATTTCTTATAAATGATGCTTGTGTAATTGCAAAAAAACCGTTTTCCCATGCTGGCATACTTCGTTTTCAAGGACAGTTAATGACCTATGTACCGGGGAAGGGACCGTGTTATCGATGCATATTTAAAGAACCTCCACTTAAAAATACTGTTCCTACCTGTAAGCAGGTTGGCATTATTGGGGCCGTACCGGGTATAATAGGCAGCTTACAGGCTATGGAAGCAATCAAGTACATATTAGGTGTAGGAGAATTGCTCACAGGATGGCTTTTAACATATGATGCATTGAAAATGCAGTTCCGTAAGGTAAAGCTTCCAAGTGATACACATGATTGCTCTGTATGCGGCAATTCGCCTACAATAACACAACCCATTGATTACGATTCTCGTGAATGTGACGGTAGCATATGAAGATATTTTTAAGCAAAGCCAACTATGAAATAATGGTGTCCTATGCCATAAGAAAAGCACCTATTGAAGCTTGTGGACTTATCGCAGGCGAGTGCTCCGGTGAAGTGAAAACTATTAAAAGAATTTATTTTCTTAAAAATATCGACAATTCTGAGGATCATTTCTCAATCGACCCTGTTGAACAGCTAAAATCTGTTAGAGATATGAGAAGCGTGGGACTTATACCACTTGGTAACTGGCACTCTCATCCTAATACCCCATCTCGTCCCTCTAAAGAGGACATACGTCTTGCGTATGACGGAAACGCAAGCTATCTTATTCTCTCTCTATTGAAAGAACATCCCGTACTGAATTCCTTTCGCATTCAGGGAAATATAGTGAGCAGGGAGGAACTGATAATAGAATGAGGTCAAGTAGTATTGCACTAATGAAATGGATAAAAAGAACACTCATAGATAAACTTATAGGCTGCCCACTATTTGAGCAGCCTATTTTCTTATTATTTTGAGTTATTACGTATTAAGGCAGCACCGCACAAAGAGTGCCTGACGGCTTTGCACGTCATCCGCCAGTGTTTCACCAAATCTTTGATTTGGATCGAAACACCAATGCCCTTGGGTTACGCCAGTATGCCTGCATCGATTTTGTACAATCTAACGAAAAATCTGACGGTCAATCTGACGCACAGTCTTTGTGTGGTATTGCCTTAAGATAAAAAGTGTATGTGAAGTCAAAACTGTGTATACACCTACCTCAATGACATTTGCATATATGATTTGATCATAACATAAAGATTGAGGTTAAATCAATTCCATCATTGCTTCAAAATCAAAATCATCAAGAGTTCTTTTCAATGCCCGGCAACATTCTTGCTGACTTTCGGGCAATTTATGCTTAATAAGCTCTTCAACAATTTCGCCGGCACTGTCAAAATCAAAATCGTCAAGATGCTTCTTTATTAGAGCATATTTTTCCTTAACTTGTTCTTCTGTCATTTCAGGCAGTACTTCATCAGCCATTAAGGGTTCTTTGTCTGAAAGGAGAGGGGAGAGCTTATCCTTTAACGCTTTAAGGGATGTAATGAAGCCTGAAATATCTCTGCTTATAGCATCAGTGTTTTCTGCATTTCCTTCATTTTCAAGATTCTGTGCTGCATCACCTAATTTTATTGCTCCAATAGAACGAGTTGTGCTCTTAATCGCATGGATCTTTATCGTTAAAGCTCTGATATCCTTGCTGTTCCACAAAGATGATATTTCATTAATGTACTCATCAAGATTCTGTGTGTATATTTCAAGCATTTCCATGTACATCTTTTCACTGCCAAGACTTTTAATACCAGCATCAATGTTTATTTCTTCAATATTTCTAATAAAATCTGGTACATACTGCGTGGTGTCTTCTGCCTGCTCGTCTTCTACAATATGTACAACTTCCGGAGGGAGAAATCTGATAATTGTTTCTTCCAGCTTTTCAGGATCGATAGGCTTTGACAGATAATCACTGAATCCTGCTGCGAGGTATTCTTCTCTGGCACCGGACAAGGCATTTGCAGTCAAGCATATAACAGGAGTGTCTATATTTGGATTATCACTAAGTGATTTAAGCTCCGCAAGGGTCTCTATGCCATCCTTGTTGGGCATACGGTGATCAAGAAATATGATATCATATTTCTTATTATTTGTAAGCTTGATACATTTATCACCGCTTTCAGCAGTGTCAATATCCATTTCTGTTTTCTTTAAGAGATTTACAAATACAGTTATATTCATTGAAGTATCATCAACAACCAGAATATGTGCTTCCGGTGCAATAAGCTTTTCTTTGTATGCACTGCATTTAGAATAAGAACGTTCGAGTCTTTCATTAAAGTCCCCGATCCCCTGAGAATTTATAACCTTTTGCTTAATAACAAAACTGAATACCGAGCCCTTACCATAAACGCTTTTAACATTAAGCTCACTGTTCATAAGAGCTAAGAGACGCTGAGTAATATTCATTCCCAGCCCGGTTCCTTCAATAGTTCGATTTCTCTTTTCATCGATACGCTCAAACGCATTAAATAATTTTTCAATATCTTCTTCTTTTATACCAATACCTGTATCTTCAACAGTGACCTTCAGGCTGCCTTCATTGTCTGAATCACCCTTTAAATATCCAATGCTGAATGTTACAGAGCCTTTGGGTGTGTATTTTGCAGCGTTGGTAAGCAGATTTGTTATTACTTGTTTGATCCTTATCTCATCTCCATTAAATATTACAGGAGTATCCGGATCAACATCCACTATGAATTCCAGCCCTTTTTCCTCGATGCGACTTTTCATCATGTTAACAAGATCAATAAGCATTGATGAAATATCATAATCTACGTTTATTATATCAAGCTTTCCTGCTTCTATCTTTGAAAAATCCAGAATATCATTTACAATACCCAAAAGAGTCATTGATGAAAGCTTTGCATTCTGAGCATATTTCAATATCTGTGGATTATCACTTTCACGCAGGATCATTTCATTCATGCCGATAATTGAATTTATAGGGGTACGTATTTCATGAGACATATTTGACAAAAAAGATGATTTTGCCTTATTGGCATCCTCTGCCTGCTTTTTATCCAGCATGGCATTCAATCTTTCGTTTTCAGCATTAAGGCGTTCTCTTTCTGCACGCTGGCGTTCAAGCTCAGCAAATCTTCTTTCCTCCTCAAGCTTTAAGATCTTGCGTTTTTCAGCATCTATGGATTCAACAGCCCATACAACATTTGTTACCAAACCATCATCACTGCGTTTTTCAACAATAAATCTTCCACGACAATACTGACCGTTGACAGTCTTGAACTCCCGTGTTATGGTATTAGTTTTATTCAATCTCTCGCTTAAAGTATAAAAATCAGCAAATTTAAGCATATCCTCCCGATCTGAATCAGAAGTTAATTGCATAATAGCGTCTCTCAGGTGTATGGATGCCTTAGTTATACCATTATCAAGAGCTTTGCGTAAGCTCTGACTGCTGCATTTTATCTCTTCAAAAGTATCACTTATAAGGTCAATACTATGCATGGATATGTATACCTTTGCAGCAGAATTCAATCTTGAATCCAGTGATGCTGATTCAATATTCTTCTTAATGGAATGATAAACAAGCATCATAAGTACTAACACAATAGCAAAAAGGGATATGAGCTCAAATGCACTAAAATAGTTTTGCTTCTTTATTGCATTCTCTGTGCTTATTGCACTAACAGTATACCAACCATCATATATTTCCCGAAGATATATAAAGTAATTGTGTCCGTTATACTTTACCTGACACTGATGTCGGTTTTTAATATTACTTTTCGATGCATCAGCAAGTATACCATTCTTTTTGTAGGCATTGGTACCTATCATATCCTTGTCAGAGGAGGCGATAACAACACCTTTAGCACTTATAATAAATGATTTTCCCTCAATACTTCCATTAAGAAAATCGAAATTTGAATCCTGAATATCTTCTACAGAAAGATCAATGGCAATGACTGATTTATTATCTGACAAAAGCTGTCCGATTGTAAACATATAAACATTGTTCACTTCATCGACGAAAGGCTCTGTCATTACTATTTTTCCTTTACCGTTAACGATCTCCTTATACCATGAATGCTCCTCAACAATATACCTGCTTTTAGGATTCCACGACTCATAGCCAATAAATGTACCATTATAGTATGAATAGAACCCATCAGTTTTTGAGAATATGGATTTTTTTGCGTTTTTTGAGTGTTCCCTCATGACCTTATCTACTTCTTCATCTGAGGCTCCACTGGCAAGCATATCATTTAGAATACCTGACATAACGTCAGTTGTCTTGATAAATTTGTCAATTATGTTACTAAAATCCTCAGATGCTTTATAGGAATCAAGCTCTCCCTGAACAGCTGTTGTGGTTTCGATCCAGCTTCGTACAAACTTGAAATTAGCCATAACTACAGAAAGAAATAATCCAAATGCCAGAATGAAAACTAATATATATTTAGTTCCAAATCGTCTTATTTCCGAAAGATTGAACAATATTTTTTTCATTATATTCACCTGTTATGTTGAATTCCGAAACACAGTCGAAAAAAGTTAAATGATTTATGTTTTGGAAAACAAATATAATATGATACGTATACATCATGATATAACTCACGACTTATGTCCCCCGCCTCTTAGGCGGCGGTCATCTTAGTCTTTCAGTGGGGGAATTCAATCCCCCACTGAAAGACTAAGGGGCAAATGCCCTAAGTCGTTCGTTGAATGACGGGGCGATGCCCCTTATTGAATAATTATACCATATTATTGTTCTAAAATCAATAAAAATATAAAAATTATATAATAAGAAATAGAGGATTTATTCATTATCATTATTCTCACTATCAGACTTTTTTTCAAAATCAGCAAGCGGGGAGCTGTCTGCCGCTTTCTTTAGTATATCATTTGATAAATGGGTATATATCTCTGTTGTTGCAATACTTTTATGGCCCAGGATCTCTTTAAGAGTAAGAGTATCAACATTACCATACTGATACATAAGTGTGGCAGCAGTATGACGCAGCTTATGTACAGACAAACCTCTTCCTGACAGACCACTCTGACGAAGAATCTGTTCAACTATCTGCTCAACACGTCTTCTGCTGATTCGACCGCCTTTTTTGCTTAAAAAAACAGCCTTTGGATCAATAACAGAATTTTCACGGGAATCAAGATAATCCTTCAATGCTTTTATACAGGCATCATTAAGATAAACAATGCGTTCCTTATTACCTTTACCTAAAATTCTTACTTTCTTTTCGTTAAAATTAATATCTGTAATATTCATACCCACAAGCTCGCTTAAACGCATACCACAATTTAGAAAAAGAGTTATAATACAATAATCTCTCGGGGATTCTATAGGACTTTCGGCAGCGTTCTTCAAAAGCGTCTTGCTTTCATCAAGAGTAAGATACTTTGGAAGTGCCTTTTTAAGACTGGGAAGCTCTAAATTCTGAGTCGGGTCATTTTTTATAAGTCCGACCTGCTTTGTAAGATATTTAAACAGACTCTTTAATGATGAAACCTTACGGGCAACTGTCTTATCATTGTTATTGCGTTCGTCATGAAGAAAGTATATGTACTCATAGATCTTGTGAAGCGTTACATCTTCAAGTCTGGACAAATCAAATCCACTTATATCTATTTTTGAAAACTCTATACCATCTACGGATGATTCCATATATAAAAGATATCTGAAAAATGTTCTTATATCAATAAGATAACCTTCAGCAGTACGTTTTGACTTAGCCTTAACAAGTGTAAGATGATACCAGTAATCATTAATGAAATCCGGATAATCACTAAGATTGATGCCTGTTTTCTTAGCTGCCATAATTTTACCTCCTCTAATTTCGCTAAATTTGCATTTAGCGAAATGATGCATTTTTGTTTTTTACCTTCTCTTTTATTATAGCATACAGAAAATACATTTAGCAAGAGCAATTTGACTTTTTACGCAAAATATGTTATTATAAAAGTATACAAGAATGAAAGGATATAATTAATGTTTTTTGAAGATTTACCTCTCTCCCCCGAGATAATCAAAGCAATTAAAGAGATCGGCTTTGAACAGATGACTGAAATACAAGAAAAAAGCATTCCTACTATACTTGATGGCAAGGATGTTATAGGCCGTTCAAATACCGGTACCGGAAAGACCGCTGCTTTTGGTATACCGGCTGTTGAAATAATTGATAAGATATCAGAAAATGTTCAGGTACTAATTCTTTGTCCTACTCGTGAACTTGCATCTCAGGCTTGCGATGAGATAAAGAAATTCAGCAGGTACAAAAGAAATGTTCACCCTGTTGCGGTATATGGCGGAGTAAATATTGACAGACAGATAGTACAGTTAAAGCATAACGCAAATATTGTTATCGGTACTCCCGGAAGAATTATCGATCATATAAAACGCCGCACCATAAAACTACACAATCTTAAAATGATAGTTTTAGACGAAGCTGATGAAATGCTTCAAATGGGATTTCGTGAGGATATTGAAAAGATTCTGTCTAATATACCTGAAAATCGTCAGACTGTTCTATTTTCGGCTACAATGCCTCAGGAAATACTGGCTATTACAAAGGAATATCAGCACTCCCCTATTTTAATTAAAACAATTTCCAAAAGCAACACTGTAGAAGCAATTGAACAACTTTACTATCATGTTCCTCATTCAAAGAAACTTGATGCACTGATACTTTTACTAAAATACCACGATTATAATTCATCAATGATATTTTGTAATACTAAAAAGATGGTTGATGAGCTTACAGATCTTCTGGTCGCAAGAGGTTTCAAAGCAGTGGGTATTCATGGTGATATGAAGCAAAATCAACGAACATCTGTAATGAATTCCTTCAAATCTGGACGTACTTCTATATTAGTTGCTACTGATGTTGCTGCACGAGGTATAGATATCAACGGAGTTGATGCCGTATTCAATTATGATTTACCACAGGATAATGAGTACTATGTTCATCGTATAGGTCGTACCGGGAGAGCCGGGCGATCAGGGGTTGCACATACACTTGTAGTAAATAAAATGCAGGTTGGTGAACTTAACAGTATTGCAAGAAATACCAAGTCTGAGATCAAAGAATCAGAGCTCCCCGACAGAAAGCACTTTATATGCGAAAGAATGAACAATTTTCTGGAAAGCTATGATAAAACATTTGGTGGTAAGATCGTTTCTGAGGTTCAGGAACTTTATGAGCATCTAAAGCGCAATGGGAAAAACTCGGATGATATTGCTCTTTCTCTTTTAAATAAGTTTTTTTCCAAGGAAATAGATGATATACCAACTGTTACGGTTATAAGATCACAAAATAATAATCATTCCTCAGGCAAATATGATAAGATTAGGTCCAAAAACAACAGCCGTCAAAGGCAAGGTGAAAAGCTTTCGGAAATTAGCATAAATCTTGGCAGAAAGCAAAGAATTGAACCTAATTACATATTGGGTGCTTTAGTTGATGCTACAGGCATTTCAGGAAAAAGTTTTGGAAAGATTAATATTCATGACAATTTTACTGTAGTTGAGGTTCCGACGAATAAGACCGAACACATTATCAATGCCATGAGAAACGGAAAGATAAAGGGAAATAAGGTCACTGTTACAAAAAGAGAAAAGAAAAACAGAGATCATTTTGATAAGAATAAAAGTTATAATGAAAACCCAAAAAGGAGCCATAGAAAGAATATAGACCGCAGAAACAGAAAAAGCGGATAACTGGAGGAATTATGAGGATACTTGTTGTTGAAGATGAGGAAGCTATCGCTGACGCACTGGTACATATTTTAAACAAAAACAAATATATAGCCAATGCGTGTTATGATGGTGAAGATGGTCTTGATAATGCCCTAACAGGTATCTATGACCTGATAATTCTTGACATAATGCTTCCCAAAATGAACGGTCTTGATGTCCTGAACAATTTAAGGAAACAAAATATAAGCTGTCCCGTGATACTTTTAACAGCCAAGGATGAAATATCCGATAAGGTCAAGGGATTGGATTACGGTGCTGATGACTATGTTACCAAGCCCTTTGCAATAGATGAATTACTTGCAAGAATACGTTCTCTTCAAAGAAGAAATGGCATAGTTTCTAATGATAATACTCTTTCCTTCGGAGATATAACGCTAAATCTGCAAACCTACGAACTAAGCTGTAATTCTAATGCACTGCGTCTTGGACTTAAAGAATTTAGTATTATGGAAGTATTCATGAGTAATCCCAACAATGTTATTAGCAAGGAAAAGCTTATTGAAAAGATTTGGGGATATGAATCGGATGCCGAATACAATAATGTTGAGGTTTACATATCCTTTCTTCGTAAAAAAATTGGACATATCGGCTCATCAGCTGCTATCAAGACTATAAGAGGCGTTGGCTATCGTCTGGAGGAGCCTAAATGATAAAACGTCTGAAAAGAAGATTCGTTATTGTCAATATGAGTATACTAACCTGTGTACTTATAAGTATTCTTGTCACTGTGTTTATAATGATGTATAGCTCAGAGGTTAAAATATCCAATGAGCTTTTGGATTCGATCATGTCTCAGATGCATATGGAGGATGATGGAGGACCACCGCCTTTTATGAAGGATAACGAAAGATTGAACGATCCGTCAGCTGATTTACTGCTCACCAATAATCCGAACATATTGCATCTGAAAAATGATATACCAAATCGAAATGATTTTCAAAACCGTGAAAACACCGGAGGAATTAATCGGCTGCCCTGGGAGCGTGAGCAGCCGCCTATGATTCCGGATGATGATCGAGATCCACCAGATATGGAAGAAAATGATAAGCCGGATGACCCTATGGAAAACAGTGATGACGGTGACAATGATGACAATTATGACGATGACGAAGCATCTACCCAGCCCAAAACCACATCACCCCCTGATCGCCAAACAGTTGTAAAAATACAAACTACCAAAGCTGAAGCAGCTAATGCTGCTCCGGATAATCCTGTTCACACTTTGCCGGAAGATTCTGAGAGTCCTCATAACAATAACAATAATAACAACGGTGATCAAAGGACTGTAATCCACAAGAAAATTACCGAAATTATTACAACTAAAATTAAAGACAAAACATCATCTACAACTGTTTCCTCTTCAGTAACCACTAAGATCAGTTCAAAGAATACTCCCCTTATCGTGACTGATGAGCAGAGAAAGCCTCTTGACGATCTTCATGGTAAAATGGAAATGGATCCTTTCAGAGGAAAAGTTAAACGTTCGTATATCTATGTATCTTTCAAGGATGTATCTCAGCTTGAAAAAATTGTTTATAAATACAATAACAGTACTTCTGCCGAGGATGATGATGCAGTAAAACAAGCTGCAATAGAGATATTCAATAATAATGATGAAACAGGCACGATCACTCTGGGTGATGAGAATTACAGATATCTGTTCAGATATGAGCCGCCAAAAATGCAATATTCAATTGTATTTCTTGACAGAACTCTGGAAATTGACACTATCAACCGACTATTATTCATATTCTTGTTTATAGGCGGCGGCGGACTGGTACTCATTTTCCTGATAAGTGTACTTCTTGCCAATTGGACAATAAAGCCTGTGGAAAGAGCCTGGACACAGCAAAAGGAATTTATTGCTAATGCTTCCCATGAGCTTAAAACTCCATTGACGGTCATCTCCACAAACACAGATGTTGTATTATCTAGTCCCAATGATACTGTTAAAGAACAGAGTAAATGGTTAAACTACATTAAAAATGAAACAAGCAGGATGGCAAAACTGGTAAATAGTCTTTTGTATATTGCCAAATACGATTCAAATAAAATCGAACTTATATATAGTCAAATAGATCTCAGTGACCTTTTGTCCAGTGTATGTCTTCAGTATGAACCTCTCGCATTTGAAAAAGGTAAAAAGCTTTTCACAGATATTGATAAAGGCATCAGTATAAATGCAGACGAGGATAAAATCAAGCAATTGATCAATATTCTTATGGACAATGCTTTGAAATATTCATTAGAAAATGGCTTTGTAAAGGTTTCATTAAAAGTGCCTAAGCCATCATCGGTTTGCATGACAATATCAAATAACAGTGAGTTTATTGATTCGGAGAGCATTGAGAAGCTGTTTGACAGATTCTATCGTGTAGATGACTCACGAAACCGCAAAACAGGCGGATCGGGTCTGGGACTTAATATAGCCAAGACCATAGTAGAAAGCCATAAAGGGACTATACGAGCTATGAATAAGAATAATATTACAGCATTTATAGTTACACTTAATAAATAAGCATATTTAAAGCTATACAGAATAAAGGCAATACCGCACAGAGATTGTACGTCAGATTTTTCGTAGGCGTATGGCGTGCAAAACCTTTAGGCGGTATTGCCTTAAGAATCATTGTATTGATGTCCCAATTAAATCTTTAAGATTTATGCGAAGAATAAATGCTGAAATTCAAGGAGGGAAGGTGCAGGAATACTGTTCTGTCGGTCAGCCCCTCTGTCAGCTAACGCTGACACCTCCCCCTCGGGGGAGATCACGTACCCCAAGGGCATTTTCATTTCTATCCAAATTATAAATTTGGTGAAATACTGGCGTATTTCAAACCTTTCCAACGCAGAAGTTCAGTATTTAGACAAGCAGAAAATTCAAGATTTAGTTGGGGGATCAATATATCATTGCTTAAAACATCAGGTATATTGCAATATGTCTGTTGCTTAAAAAAAATTTATTAAACCTCTTGATTTTTTTACCAATATAGGTTATAATAATACTTGTATGAATAATAACATTATGACTGAGTACAGTAAGTAGTTACAATTGCAATATTTCAGAGAGCAAACGTCATAGGCTGAAAGCGTTTCATATTGTGTATCTTCCGAAATTCACTCACGAGTGGCAAAGCCGAACCGATAACATTATCGTTGTAAGCCTTGACGTATGTCTGCGTTAAAGACAAAGGAGTATCTGCTCTTTTCAAGTAAAGGTGGTTTATAAGCAAGAATAGTCTTGTCCTTTCAGGGCAGGACTTTTTGTTATGTTTCGCAATACCACACATAGTTTGATAGACGATGTGTTGGTTTTATGACAATAGCGTGCAAAGCCGTTATCCGGACTTTATGTGGTTTTCTTGAAGATCATTTAGCGGTATTGTCTGTACATTTTTTATGAGGTGATAAAATGAAACAGCAACTTGAAAACATTGAAAGCGCTGCTATGAATGAAGTTAATTCAAGCAATTCAATAAAAGCGCTGGAAGAGCTAAGGATAAAATTCCTTGGTAAAAAGGGAGAGGTTACAGCTATTCTCAAGCAGATGGGAAAACTTTCCTCAGAAGAACGTCCTGTTATTGGTCAGCTTGCCAATAAGATCAGACAGGACATTGAGAGTGCGATCACGTCAAAGATGAGTACTCTCAAATCAAAGGAGAAAGAGCTACAGATGGCTGCTGAGACTATTGATATTACTCTTCCCGGAAAGAAGCCGGAAGCCGGTAAGCTTCATCCTTTAAATATAGTAGAAAATGAAATAAGAGAAATCTTTCTGGGCATGGGATTTTCAATTGCTGATGGTCCTGAGGTAGAATACGATTACTATAACTTTGAGGCACTCAACCTTCCTCCTGATCATCCGGCAAGAGACACTCAGGATACTTTCTATATAACTGACAATATTCTTCTGAGAACTCAGACTTCATCAGTGCAAGTACACGTAATGGAAAATCAAAAGCCGCCAATCAGAATCATCTCCCCCGGATGTGTATACCGTTCGGATGCAGTAGATGCAACACACTCCCCTCTTTTTCACCAGATAGAAGGTCTTGTTGTAGACAAGGGTATCACTATGGCTGATCTGAAAGGAACTCTTGAAACTCTGATGAAAAAGCTTTATGGCAGTGACTGTAAAATAAGACTGCGTCCTCACCACTTCCCATTTACCGAACCCAGTGCGGAGGTAGATGTTATGTGTTTCAATTGTCACGGTGAAGGCTGCCGTATATGTAAGGGAGAAGGCTATATTGAGCTTCTTGGTGCCGGTATGGTGCATCCTAAGGTCTTAGAAGGATGTGGAATAGACAGCAATGTATATTCAGGATTTGCTTTCGGTCTTGGTTTGGAAAGAATTGTTATGAGAAGATACAATATCAGTGATATGCGTCTCCTCTTTGAAAATGACATTAGATTCTTGGAACAGTTTTAAATGATATGGAGGAGAAAAAATGGATCTTTCAATGAAATGGGTCAATGATTATGTTGATCTGAGTGATATAGATATAAAGGCATTTTGTCATGGAATGACAATGAGTGGCTCTAAGGTAGAAGGTTACACAGCAGAAGGAAGTAATATATCAAATGTTGTAGTAGGTAAAATACTCTCAAAAGGTCCTCATGAAAACGCCGATGCATTATTTGTTTGTCAGGTTGAAGTGGGTAAAGAAGCACCAATACAAATAGTTACAAACGCTAAGAATGTTAAGGAAGGTGATCTGGTCCCTGTAGCTCTGGATGGTGCAGTTCTTCCCGAAGGCAAAATAAAGAAGGGCAAGCTTAGAGGAGTAGAAAGCTATGGTATGTTCTGTGGACTGGAAACTCTTGGTCTTTCTGCAAATGATTTTCCTTATGCTGACCCTGAAGGTGTATTTGTCATCGAAGAGGACTGTCAGATAGGTGAGGATATACACTCAGCTATTGGTCTTGACGATAACTCCGTTGAATTTGAGATAACTTCAAATCGTCCTGACTGTTTATCGGTAATTGGACTTGCAAGAGAGGCAGCAGCGACTTTTAATAAAAATCTCAATGTTAAAGAACCGGAATTCAAAGGTATTAATGAGGATATCAACAGCATTTTGAAAGTAGATATAAACAATCCTGAAAAATGTAAAAGATATTGTGCCGGTATCGTCAAAAATGTTAAGATAGAGCCCTCACCAAGATGGATGAGAGAAAGGCTCCGTGCAAGCGGTGTTCGACCTATAAACAACTTTGTGGATATCACAAATTACGTGATGCTGGAGTATGGCCAACCCATGCACGCATTTGATCTAAGAAATGTTAAAGATTCACATATTATTGTCAGAAATGCAGAAAACGGTGAAAAAATAACAACTCTTGACGGTGAAGAAAGAGAGCTTTCAAATGAAATGCTTGTAATTGCTGACAGTGAAAAGCCTGTTGCTGTTGCAGGTGTCATGGGCGGTGAATACAGTGGTATAATGGAGGATACAACTACAGTTGTATTCGAGTCTGCATACTTTGAACCCGTACAGGTTAGACGCACTTCAAAGAAGCTTGGGCTGCGTTCAGATGCTTCTGCAAGATATGAAAAGGGTGTAGACCCATATATTAGTATGACTTGCCTTAAAAGAGCTTTTGAACTTGTTGAACAGTTGGGCGCAGGCGAAGTTGTTAATACAGTAATTGACAGAGACTGTTTTGAAAGCAGGGATCTGAAAACAGTTGAATTTAGTGCTGACTGGATAAACAATTTCCTTGGAACCAATATCAAAGAAGCAGATATGGTAAAGTATCTGAATTCTCTTGATTTTGAAGTTAAAGACAATAAAGTCATTTCACCAAGTTTTCGTATAGATATTGAATACAAAGCGGATATTGCAGAAGAAGTTGCACGAATTTATGGCTATAACAATATCCCATCTTCACAGTTCAAGGGCGTTGCAGAAGCTGAATACACACCTGAGCAGAAATTCCTCCGTAATATTGAAACTGCTATGACATCACTTGGCTGTTATGAAATATCGACTTTTTCGTTTATTTCTCCTAAATACTTTGATAAAATACTTCTTCCGGAAAATAGTGAGCTTCGTAAGACCGAAACCATCACTAATCCACTTGGTGAGGATACAAGTGTAATGAGAACCACTCTCCTCCCCTCAATGCTGGAGATTCTTTCCAAGAATTACAGTAACAGAAATGAATCAGTGAAGCTGTTTGAACTTGGCAAAGAGTATATTCCAACACAGCCGGATAAACTTCCATTGGAGCCTATGAGACTTTCTATAGGTATGTACGGCGGTAATGTTGACTTTTATGATTTAAAGGGCATTGCCGACAAATTGATGGATATACTCCGTATAAAAGACGTTGAGTACATCAGAGCAAAGGATAGTGATGCCTTTGATGAAAAATCCGCATTCCATCCGGGCAGAAGTGCTGTAATACTCAAGGATGGCAAAGCAATTGGAATAATCGGTGAGCTTCACCCTGATGCTGCTGAAAACTATGGAATAGATGTTAAAGTGTATGCAGCAAAATTCAATGTTCCTGAAATGCTGGTGCTTTCTGAAAAAGAAATCAACTACAAACCGCTTCCTAAGTTTCCTGCAACAACAAGAGATCTTAGTCTTTTGTGTGATGATGTCCTCCCGGCAGCAGATATTGAAAAAGCTATTAAAAAGGCTGCCGGAAAGCTGCTTGAAAAAGTAACTCTATTTGATGTTTACAAGGGCAAGCAGATCGAAGACGGTAAAAAAAGCATTTCCTATTCTATCAGTATGCGCTCTCATGACGGAACTCTTACCGATGAACAAGCAGATTCCGTTATGAAAAAAGTCTTAAAAGAACTTAAAAATATCGGTGCTGAATTGCGTATGTAAATACAAATAGAAATAATGAAAGCAGCTTGAATTATATAATCCCCTTAGAGTAGATATGCTATAAAAACAATAGTGTAAAACACTAAGGGGGTT
>CACZQG010000273.1 GCA_902783235.1 uncultured Ruminococcus sp. | reverse complement strand
CCAAAACAGGAGAAAGACTGGTAGGTCAGGTTGCTAAGCGTCAGGCTGTTACAAACCCCGAAAAGACAGTTATCTCCATAAAGAGACATATGGGCTCCAACTATAAGGCAGAGATCGACGGCAAGTCCTATACTCCCCAGGAAATCTCCGCTATGATACTTCAGAAGCTGAAATCCGATGCTGAGGCATATCTGGGTGAAACAGTATCAGAGGCTGTTATCACAGTTCCTGCATACTTTACAGATGCTCAGAGACAGGCTACAAAGGATGCAGGTCAGATCGCAGGTCTCAATGTCAAGAGAATCATCAACGAGCCTACAGCTGCTGCTCTTTCCTATGGCGTTGACAAGGAAGAGGATCAGAAGATCATGGTATACGACCTGGGCGGCGGTACATTCGATGTTTCCATTATTGAAATGGGTGACGGCGTAACAGAGGTACTGGCTACAGCCGGTAACAACCACCTGGGCGGTGACGACTTTGACCAGCGTATCATTGACTGGATGACAGCAGAATTCAAAAAGGCTGAGGGCATTGACCTGTCTACAGATAAGATGGCAATGCAGAGATTGAAGGAAGCAGCAGAAAAATCCAAGATCGAGCTGTCCTCAACTCCCACATCCCAGATAAATCTCCCCTTCATCACTGCTGATGCATCAGGCCCCAAGCACCTGGATCTTACTCTTACACAGGCTAAGTTCAACGAGCTCACCTCTGATCTGGTACAGTCCACAATGGGCCCTGTAAAACAGGCACTCTCTGACAGCGGACTTTCAGCAGGTGATCTGAATAAAGTCCTTATGGTAGGCGGATCTTCAAGAATACCTGCTGTACAGGAAGCAGTAAAGAGCTTTATAGGCAAGGATCCTTTCAAGGGCATCAACCCCGATGAGTGCGTAGCACTTGGTGCAGCATATCAGGGCGGCGTTCTCGGCGGCGATGTTAAGGACGGTCTTCTCCTTCTGGACGTTACACCTCTGACACTGGGTATCGAAACAGCCGGCGGTGTTTCCACTCCTATGATAAAGAGAAACACCACTATCCCTACAAAGTTCTCACAGACATTCTCCACATATGCAGATAATCAGACAGCAGTTGATATAAATGTACTCCAGGGCGAGAGAGAATTTGCCAAGGATAACAAGCAGCTGGGTACCTTCCGTCTTGATGGTATCGCACCTGCTCCCAGAGGTATCCCTCAGATAGAAGTAACATTCGACATCGATGCAAACGGTATCGTTCATGTTTCAGCTAAGGATAAGGGTACAGGCAAGGAACAGAATATTACAATCACTTCATCCACAAATATGTCCAAGGAGGACATTGAAGCAGCTGTCAAGAATGCAGAACAGTTTGCCGAGGAAGATAAGAAGAGAAGAGAAGAAGTTGATACCAAGAATAATGCTGAGAATCTGGCATTCCAGTGCGAAAAGGCAGTGGCTGATTTTGGCGACAAGGTATCAGCAGAGGATAAGGCAGCTATCCAGCCTAAGATAGATGCACTTAAAGAATCCGTAAAGGGTACAGATTATGCAGACATGAAGGCTAAGACAGAAGAGCTTCAGAAGGCAATGCAGGATCTTTCCACAAAGGTTTATCAGGCAGCCGGCGCACAGCCCGGTCCTGATATGGGCGCACAGGATATGGGCGCAGGTGCGGCAGATAACAATACTGCCGGAAAAAATGATGATGTTATCGATGCTGACTACACAGAGCAGTGATCAACGTGACGTTGGATCCGGATCGCATTTCTGACTTTGATATATTGCTCCCCTAACTAAGCCTTGCCAACAATACTTGCCAGATAGAAAATTTCTCTGCCTTCGTCTTATTGGCAATCTTTAATTGGTGAAACAATAGACTTACGACTTTATGTTTTGCGAGGCAGTTAAATGCGAAAAATATGGGTCTGCAAACAGTAACAACAACCAACGCCAAAATCACCCTCGTGTTTTGAGGGTGATTTTGGGCGTTTACATCACGATTTATCTAAGCCGATAATGATAACGCTTTTGGCTGCTCTTCGTGCTTAGAGGAACATTTACGATCAGACAATATGCGAAGCTAAAAAGCTTTTGCCAAGCTTTTCTCGAAAAGCGTAAAAAAGAAAGCAGCGAGGTGTTGAGAAAATGGCTAACGAAAGAGATTATTATGAAGTCCTGGGCGTGCAAAAGGGTGCGTCTGAGGACGAGATAAAGAAGGCTTTTAAAAAGCTTGCAAGAAAATATCACCCCGATCTGCACCCCGATGACAAGCAGGCGGAGGAGAAATTCAAGGAAGTAAACAAGGCATACGAAATACTGTCGGACCCGGATAAGAGACAGAAGTACGATCAATTTGGTCATGCAGGCGTTGATCCCAACTATGGCGGCGGCCCCTTCCAGGGAGGTTACTCAGGAGGCTTCGGCGGATTTGATTTCGATGATATCAGCGACTTATTCGGCGGTATCTTCGGAGGCGGCAGATCATCAAGAAAAAGCAATGCCAACGCTCCGAGAAGAGGACAGGATATAACTGCAAATGCAAATATAAGCTTTATGGAAGCCTGTGAGGGAAGAAAATTCGATGTTAAGGTGACACGAATGGAAAAATGTCCCGACTGTCACGGTACAGGGGCGGCAGACGGTTCTGCACCCACCACCTGTCCCGACTGTCACGGTATGGGTCAGGTAAAGGTTACGCAGCGTACCGCCTTTGGTATGATATCCAGTGCCAAGACCTGTCCCAAGTGCGGCGGCAGAGGCACTATAAATTCCAATCCCTGCAAAAAATGCGGCGGCACCTCAAGAGTGCGTGTGAACAAGACCATTACCATAGATATACCGGCAGGTATAGATGACGGACAGATGATGAGAGTGGGCGGTGCAGGTGATGCCGGACTCAACGGCGGTCCCAGCGGTGATCTTAATGTTATCATTTCTGTAAGACCTCACCCCTTTTTCAGCAGAAATGCTTTTGATGTACATTGTGAGATACCTATTACTTATACTCAGGCAGTACTGGGTGATGAGATCACCGTACCGACTATAGACGGAAATGTAAAATATACAGTTCCCGAAGGTACACAGACAGGTACTGTATTCAGATTAAAGGGCAAAGGTATTAAAAAGCTTCGCCGGAGCGACAGAGGCGACCAATATGTAAGAGTAAATATAGAGGTCCCGAAAAATCTTACCAAAAAGCAGAAGGAGCTTTTGACCGAATATGCCAAGTCAATGGATGAATCCACAGATGTGGATCACTATCAGAAGAGAAAAAGCTTCTTTGACAATCTGAAGGATTTCTTTAATAAATGATACGAGAGAGCAGCCCGATGGCTGCTCTTTTTCTGACACATACTTTTCATCAAATAACACTTGCAAAATCCCCTTATAGATGATATAATAGTATTTGGACGGTCATGGGATCAATTCCGTCCGGCAAGAACTTATTATTAACAGGAGAAATATCATGAAAAGAATTAACACTATCCTTGCGCTGGCTTCTGCGCTTACAATGGCTGCTGCTTTTATGACTGGCTGTGATGATGAAAACAAAAACAGCTCATCAAATGCAAATGTGGTCTACTATGACAGCAGCAACGACAATTCCTATAACACACCAAAGGATGCGGATGATGAAGCCAAAGCAAATGCTAAGAATTACGAGGCAAACATTGCTGAAAAGACAACTCTTTCCGGCTGTGAGATACTTGTAACAAAGGTGGTCAATATCGGAGAAAGACCTCAGGATCGTATGCATGGATATGATGCAGACATGATGGTGGCTAAAATAGAGATAACAAATAACAATCCCGAGGCTATCAAGGTAAATTCCATTGGTGACTTCAACGTAAGCGTTGACGGCGGCAGCGAAGTCATTGGTCTTGATCTTAATGCCTCTGTTGCGGCAGCACAAAAGGTGGATGATTATAAAGCCTTTGGATCGGAGATCGCTCCCGGAGAAACGGGAGAAGGATATATAAACTTTGAGGCAAAGAAGGACTGGAAAGAACTGGTTATAAGATATACTCCCCACACTGCTGAAAAGTCATATGATTCGGTTTCCTTCAAGGTCACTCCGGATATGGTAGAAGACTGATAAATTTAAGGCAACACCGCACAAAGACCGCTAAAAGCTTTGCACGTCATCCGCCAGTGTTTCACCAAATCTTTGATTTGGATAGAAACACAAGTGCCCTTGGGGTATGCTTGCAGATTTT
>CACZQG010000272.1 GCA_902783235.1 uncultured Ruminococcus sp. | reverse complement strand
TGCCTGTATTGAAAATAGGAGAAATGGAACAAGCGTATTCAGAGATGTTTTTGGCAGAACCCGAACCGAAGTTCAGGCGCTCCCGACAGCATCTCTGCTGTCATAGTGAAAGGAATCAAGCCTATGGGGAACGGCACAGCTTGAAAATGGACAAAAAGCTGCACCGCCCCTCAGCCCGTATATATAACCCTTCCATTGGAAAGGAAGGAGGACATCGAGGAGCTGCCGACCGTCTGCCTGATCGGTCAGCATCATACCTCCTCACCTTACTACCGAGGATTTTGCGTTTTGGACAAAGATTTTCGGAAATTTCTTGCCCCAAAATCTTAAATTCGTAGATTTGCATAGTTTTCAACTTCCGTTTTCGTGCGCAATGATGAACGCTTTGAGTTTTTCTCTGGCGAGTTTCAGACGGTACTTCACCACAGGTCTTGTCAGCCCGTACTTCTCCATGAGGTAAAATAGCGTGACCTTTTCCGAACCGAGATAATAGTCCCTGATAAGCTCATACCCTTCAGGAAAGTCACTGCGGAGCATTTCAAGAGCCACAGGCAGGAAATCAAGCCTGGCATCGTTCAGCCGTCTTTTTTCCTCTGCGATCTCATTTGTGGGGAGACTTGCAGGATCGGGCATGACCTCCAACACAGCAGCATAATCTGCCGACTGTGCTATGAAACCTTCTTCACGCTCCCTGAGATACTGCTCACGGCGGAGCATTTTATTATACTCGTCCTCAATCTTACGGGGAACATCGTCACCGAAATGCTGATACATAAATCTCGCCATCACTTCCTGTCCTCTGTCCCAAGGCAGTACGGGTGAAGCATCTTCTGCTTGCCGTCTTTAAGCGCCTTGTTGCAGGCATCTAAAGAATAGGCATTGTCAAACGCACATTCTTCAAGATATTCGATGATGATAAGGTCACGAGGATCGATGCTGTATTCCCGGTCAGGTCTTTCAATGTGGCAGAGATGGAACAAATGCCGCTGTCTGTCAGGGTGGAGTTTGAGTCCGATGCAGATCACACACAGCATACTATATGTAAGCTCACGGGCATCGGCAAGATAGTTATACAGCGTTGTACGCCCGATACCGAGGATTGCCGCAGCCTGTTCCGGTGTGATACCGCAATCTTCGATATATCGGAACATTGCAAGCTGGGCTGTATCGCTGCCCTTTTTCTTTGCTTCTTTGCTGCCGAAAATGAAAATATCCTTGTCTTTCGGCTTCGGCATCTCCGAATACAGAAGGATATAAGGCTTTCTGATGTATTTATCCATGATTCTCCGTCCTTTCCGTCAGACGGAGATCGTCAAATGAGCATGGTCAGCTTGTCATTCGGTATTGCTCCGTCCGACAACCAAACATTACTCGTTCATTTGATTGCATCATATTCACTTGCCATACAGTGATCGAGTAACCCTTTGCGCAATAGGTTCACTGTAAGGAGAGCTTTTATCAGCGCTCTTTATCATTATGAACTATCACGTCGGAAAAAGCAATGCTTTCGGAGCAGAAAACCGTCCACGACATAAGGCGCGAAAATTCCGTAGATACGTTGTTTCGGAGAATGGGGAGATAGATATGCTGTGAAGTGGGTATGGCATTACAAAGCACGTTTTTTCAAGGTTTCCTAATCGTGCATTATTGACTTTATGTCGTGGATTTTCAGCTATTTTTTCATCATATCATCACACAAAAAGGCGGCCTGAATCACTCAGACCGCCTTGTCCTCTGATTTGCTACTCCCCGTACTTTACGATAGCATGAAAAAAGCCTGCACGGAAACCAATACAGACTGCTGACTATTATCATTGTACAGTTACATGAACCACCTCCATAACCTGCTGTATTCTGTATGGAACTGACAATGATCTCTCGTAAACGAGTTGTATGCTTGTCAAAATATATGTAATCGGCTCATCGCCGTTATTACCCATTTTACGCAGGAAAGAGCCGTTATGAAATAACAGCTCTTTCTGACAGTGCCGGAGCATTACTCACCCATAATATCCTCATCAGTAAGCGGTATCTCTCAGTTTTCTTTTTCGTATTTCTTTATCTTTTCCTTTACAAGTGTCTCGATCATGTTTGTCATGGAACGGTTTTCTCCCTCTGCGATCTTCCTGATTTTAGCGTGGTCAATCAGATTGAGACGGAGCGTGAACGAAGTTTTTATAACAGCCATAGCGATACCTCACTTTCACTATTATCATACCATTTTATTTCGTTCTTGTATGCAGTCAGATTGACACCACATTGATACCTTGATATAATGATAGTAGTATACTCAGGGAGGTATGTTGCTATGCTAAACATCTATACGGTCAGCTTTTTCGGTCACAGATATGTGGAGAGTGGAGCAGAGATCGAGCGCCGTCTTGACAAGCTCCTGCATGACCTGATAACGCAGAAAGAGTATGTGGAGTTTCTGATAGGACGGGACGGAGATTTTGACCTGTTGGTATCTGCCGCAATTAAAAGAGCAGTCCGTGAGTATGGATATGGCAATACGCATTTTACTCATATTGAGGTTCGTATAGCAGGTCACGC
>CACZQG010000271.1 GCA_902783235.1 uncultured Ruminococcus sp. | reverse complement strand
CCAGTATGCCTGCATCGATTTTGTACAATCTAACGAAAAATCTGACGGTCAATCTGACGCACAATCTTTGTGCGGTATTGCCTTAAGACATTTATTTGCCAAGCGGTGAAATTGACATTTTCACTTGGGTCTGGTATAATATATTATGAAAAATAAGGGCGAAAGGAAAGAAAAATGCTTAATAAAGTAAAACTTGTGATATGCGGTAAGGAATTTGTGCTTCAGACAGAGGAGCCGCCCAGCTATGTTTACGGTCTTTCAAAAATGCTGGAGAAAAGGATAAACGAGCTATGTGCCGGTAATTCCTCTATTTCCCAGTATTCTGCGTCAATAATGGTGGCGATGTCAACTCTTGACGATCTGAACAGAGCGCAGACCAATATGGAGAATGTAAGACAGCAGGCAAAAGAGTATGTGGATGAGGCAGGTAAAGCAAGAATAGAACGGGATAATGCTCTGAAGGAGTTGAATGCCTGCCATGGCAAGATAGAGCAGCTGGAAAATGAAATGAAAAACCTCCAGAAGGAGTTGAAGGCTTTAAAGAAAAGCAGTGAATCATGATAGGACAGGGTGAGATCTTAGCACCTGCCGGCAGCATGGAGTCTCTGGAGGCTGCGGTAAACTGTGGTGCAGATGCGGTATACATAGGCGGAAAGAGCTTTTCCGCACGGCAGAATGCTACTAATTTTGATGCGAAGGAATTCAGGCAGGCTGCCGAGTTCTGCCATCTCCACGATGTCAAGCTGTATGTTACGGTAAATACTATAATATATGACGATCAGGTCGAGGAATTTGAAAATTTCATAAGATATGCAGCAGCTTCCGGAGTGGATGCTTTCATCGTTCAGGATGTGGGGGCAGCCAGGATAATAAAGGATACTATCTGGGGTGCGGCACTTCACGGCTCTACGCAAATGACTGTGCATTCGGTAAAAGGGGCACAGATGCTGAAGGAACTGGGCTTTAAGAGAGTAGTACTTTCAAGAGAGCTTCCTGAGGAAACTATCAGAGAAATATGTGAGCTGGGTATGGAAACAGAGGTGTTTGTTCACGGAGCACTTTGTATGTGCCTTTCAGGGCAGTGCTATCTGTCATCTCTTATTGGACAAAGAAGTGCTAACAGAGGCTTTTGCGCTCAGCCCTGCCGTCTTCCGTATTCTGCCTGCGGTGACCCGGAGGCTTGTGCGTTATCCTTGAAGGATCTTTCTCTTATGAGACATCTTATAAAATTAAAGACCCTGGGCGTTACCTCCTTTAAGATTGAGGGAAGGATGAAGCGTCCCGAATATGTGGCTTCCGCTGTTATGGCTTGTGTGCAGGCTCTTGATGGATGCGCTCCGGACATGGCTTTGCTGAAATCGGTTTTTTCCAGAAACGGTTTTACTGATGGGTATTTTACAGGTAAGCTGGAAAATATGTTTGGAGTACGCAGCAAGGAGGATGTTACAGCTGCGGCAAAGCTGCTGCCTGATATACGAAAAAACTATAGTCAGGGAAAAAAGATCGGTACAATACACTTTAAAATAACAGTACACAAGGGTCTTCCAACGGAATTGGAGGCAGAATGCTGCGGCAGGCGTGTATTGGTCGAGGGCGTTGTACCGGAGGAAGCACGGAGCAGACCAATAAACGCTGACTCTATTGAGCGTCAGCTTTGTAAGCTTGGCGGTACAATATATGATTTCGGTGGACTTACGGCAAAAATAGATGATAATGTGGCACTCAGCGCCGCTTCTGTCAATGCCATGAGAAGAAATGCCATAGAAGAGCTTAATAAACTTAAAATAAAGGATAAAGCTCCCGTTTACGGCTTTAAGCCTCTGGGTGAGATAAATGCCGGTAGTGAGGAAACGCCCACTGAAACACGCATACGCATTTCTGAAATATCGCAGCTTGTTTATTGTAAAAAGGCGGATAAGATAATTATACCCCTTGATATTTTTCTGGATAACAGAGATACTGTTGAGGATATGGAAAAAATTATAATAGAACCTCCAAGATTTATAACCGATGAGGAGAAAATTTTTTCTCGTCTTCAAAAATGTACGGCACTGGGGGCTGTACATCTTATGTGCAATAATATCGCATATATAAAAGCAGGAAGGGAACTGGGCATGAAGCTCCATGGTGATTACTTCCTTAATATCTCTAATTCCTATGCTTTGAAATGGTACAGGGAGATGGGACTGGAGGATGTTACGCTATCCTTTGAAATGAAGGGAACACAGATACGGTCTCTTAAAAAGGATATCAAAACCGGTATTCTTGCTTACGGCTATATCCCTGTTATGCTTACAAGAAACTGTCCCATAAAAAATGAGATCGGATGCGGTAAATGTACCGGATATATCAGTGACAGAATGGGATTCAGAAATGATGTGTTATGTCATGGAGAATATGTGGAGATACTTAATTCTCAGCCTTTGTATCTGGCGGACAGGCTGGGAGAGATAGGCAACATTTCTTTCAGGACATTGTATTTTACCAAGGAGTCAGCTGCTGAGGCTGCACGGATCATATCCGAATATGAACAGGGGTTTAATAAAAGGGATAATATAACACGAGGACTTTATTTCAGAGGAGTCCATTAAGGAGAAAAAATATGGCACATACACTCAGGATCAAAAAGCTGCGTGAGGGAGCTGTCATTCCTCAGCAGGCCACACGGGGCAGCGCAGGTATGGATCTGTCTGCTTGTATAGATGAAGATATAGTTATAGCACCGGGAGAGATAAGGCTGATCGGTACAGGGATAGCTTGTGCTCCCGACACGGACGAATGTGTACTGCTTATATATGCACGTTCGGGACTGGCTTCAAAGCACGGTATAGCACCTGTAAACTGTGTGGGAGTTGTGGACAGTGACTACAGAGGAGAGATAAAGGTCGCACTTATAAACCACGGCAAGGATGCGTTTACAGTACAAAATGGCATGAGAATAGCTCAGCTGGTAATGTCGCCGGTCATACTGCCATGCATTCAGGAGGCAGAGGAGCTTGACGATACAGAAAGAAGTGCCGGAGGATTCGGTTCAACAGGACAATGACCGGGTCGTACAAATTAGCTTTTTATGTTATTGGATTTAGAAAATGAGGCAGAGCACAAGCTGTGCTGTATAATTATGTGGAGCAAATATCACGGCGGCAGCCGCAGTGATAGCAGCGTGATCAGACCTGCTTATCACGCTTTGCTCCTGCATTAAGGCAATACCGCACAAAGATTGTGCGTCAGATGCGAAGTCAGATTTTTCGTTAGATTGTACAAAATCGATGCAGGCATACT
>CACZQG010000270.1 GCA_902783235.1 uncultured Ruminococcus sp. | reverse complement strand
TGGCATATTTCAAGCCTTTCCGACGCAGAAGTTCAGTATTTAGACAAGCAGAAAATTCAAGATTTAGTTGGGGGATCAATAGTATATGGGGATTCCGAGTAATGTGATTGCAAATGGTGTTGCCTTGAGTTTTGGTGAAAAAGGTGAGTTAATATGACAAAGGTAGATCTGATCACAGGCATTCTTGGTTCGGGTAAGACAACTTTTTTGAGAAAATATGCAGGATATTTTTTGTCCCATAATAAGCGTATAGCCATACTTGAAAATGATTTTGGAGCAGTAAATATAGATATGATGATGCTTCGTGATCTGCGTTCGGAAAAGTGCCAGATCGAGATGATAGTAGGGGGTGGTGACCCCTGCTGTCACAAAAGAAGATTTAAAACTCAACTTATATCATTGGGTATGCAGCATTTTGACAGAATAATAATTGAACCTTCCGGAATATTCGACATGGATGAGTTTTTTGATGTGCTTCATGAATCACCTTTGGACAGATGGCTGGAAATAGGCAGTATCATTACTATTGCTGATGCTGAAACCGAGGAAAAGCTGTCACCTCAAATGGAATATCTGCTGGGCTCGGAGGCTGCCTGCTGCGGAAAACTGATACTCAGCAAAAGGAACTCATTTCCCCATGAATCCGATGAGCATATAACACAGCGTATTCTGGATCATATCAACAGTTCATTGAAAAATATCAGATGCGACAGGCAGCTTACGGCAGGGGATATGGTCATAAAGGACTGGAAAAGCTTTACTGATGAAGATATGTCCGGATTTGCCGGTGCAGGCTATCGGGGTTCCAGCTATGTTAAGCTTTATTCTCCAGAGGATATAAAAAGCTCAGTCCATTATTATATGCATATAAGAATACCGGAGGGTGAGATCCCAAAGCTGGTAGATAAGATAATGAAGGATAGGGAATGCGGAAGGGTTTTCCGTATAAAAGGCTCTGTACCCACAGATGAGGGAAAATGGATAAAGATCAATGCAGTATCTGATAAGACAGAGCTGTCATATGTCCCTGAAGGACAGGCAGTGATCATCGTTATAGGTGATGAACTGGATCAGCACAGGATAAGCAGTTATATAAGTGAAAATAATACAGACAATGAATACGTTTATGTCTGATTTTTTAATGTTCATATATAATAGCTTATTATCATGCTCAGTATTATATGGATCCAATGATTAAGGCAATACCGGAGATTGATCTGCAGTATTGCCTTTATTATTTCAATTATGTCTTATGTCAAGTAGTGTGTCAGATCTTTGTAATACGTTTTTTGGATATTCCTATTGCTTCCTCTGGACATACCAGCAGGCAAAGGTGACAGCCTACACATTTTTTTCCGTCAAGTACCGGCATTCGGTCTTTATTAAGAGTTATGGCACTATGTCCTCCGTCACTGCATGATATTTCACATCTTCCGCATCCTATACATTTATCCCGTTTGAATTTTGGAAAAATGATAGTATCACGTTCAAGTACATCTGTAGTATCACTGACTGTATCAGCTGCCAGCCCCACAGCCTGCTTTACTGAGCTGAATCCCTTTTCAGTCAGATAGTAGGCAAGACCGTTTTTCAGATCATGTATTATACGATAGCCGTATTGCATTACAGCCGTAGTGATCTGAACTGAGGTGCTTCCAAGAAGGATAAATTCCAGTGCATCCTTCCATGTTTCAATGCCGCCCATTCCGCTGATGTGCATTCCCGATAATGATTTATCACGGGCAAGTTCCGCAATGAATCGCAGCGCAATCGGCTTTACTGCATTTCCGCTGTATCCTCCCACTGCTGACATACCGTGTACAGAGGGTGCGGCAACATAGGTGTGAAGATTTACTCCTGTTATACTTTTTATAGTATTGATAGCAGCCAGACCGTCTGCACCGCCCCTTTTGGCTGCCTGAGCAGCAGGAAGCATGGATGCAACATTTGGAGTGAGTTTTGCCAGTACCGGGATACTGCAGCCTTGTTTTGCGGAGCGTGTAAGCTTTTCTACCAGCTCAGGGACCTGTCCTATATCAGAGCCAAGTCCGTCATCCGCCATATTTGGACAGGAAAAATTAAGCTCAACAGCATCTGCACCGTTTTGCTGGCAGGCATAAGCAAGCTCAGCCCATTCCTCCTCATCCCTCCCCATGATGGAGGCAAGAATGAATTTGGAGGGATATTTCTCCTTCAGCCTGCGGAATATCTCCATATTTTCCGCAACACTGTGATCGGAAAGCTGTTCTATATTTTTAAAGCCGATAATCTCTCCCTTGCTTCCTTTAACAGCTGAAAATCTGGGGGATGCTTCGTGTATATCAAAGCTGCATATAGTCTTGAATGCCGCACCTGCCCAGCCTGTATCAAAAGCTCTTGCACACATATCATATGTGCTTGCAACTACAGAGGAGGATAAGAGAAAAGGATTTTCCAAAGGAATCCCGCATATATCGGTTTTAAGTATATCGTTATTTGTCTGCGGCGGTATGTCCAGTTTAGGCTTAACTTCATTGTACAGCCTGTTCATTATATTTTTTATATCTACCTGACCTTTTTTAATACAGTGCTGCTCGCAGTAGGCAGGGCAGTCTGCGCAGTTGTTTACATCAGGGAGCACGGCAGCAGCATATCTGCTGTTTTCAAACCATATGCTATTCAGTGCAGCGGCAGGCAGACCCCGGGGACACCCATATTCACAGGGAGCATTGCTGCATAGAACGCAGTTAATCATATCACGGGAGCTTAGTGTTTTTTCAAAATCCATAAAACATACCTCCTTCTAACAGTAAGAATTACCGGAACAATAAGGAATATAGCCATGAGGAGTAAGGCAAGGCTTCATGCAGCGGTATTTTGCAAGCTTATCAAGCTTTGATCCGGTCTTAATGAGTTATCGTAAGCAGCAAACTTTAAGGCAACACCGCACAAAGACCGCTTGGAAGCTTTGCACGTCATCTGCTTGCAGATTTTCCTTTATCTTGCACAAAATCTCTTT
>CACZQG010000269.1 GCA_902783235.1 uncultured Ruminococcus sp. | reverse complement strand
CCAAGGGCATTTGCATTTCTATCCAAATCAAAGATTTGGTGAAATGCCGGCAAATATGAAATTCAAGGAGGGAAGGTGCAGGAATACCGGCGTACCCCAAGGGCATTTGCATTTCTATCCAAATTTAAAATTTGGTGAAATGCTGGCATATTTCAAGCCTTTCCGACACAGAAGTTCAGTATTTAGACAAGCAGAAAATTCAAGATTTAGTTGGGGGATCAATAGCATCTACTCGTCATTTGACCGGCAGCAGCTCACTCCCCTGCCCTCTTTTCGAGCTATTAACCGCTTATAAACAGTTGACATTTTTCAGATATATATTTATAATATCATTATAGGAATAAAATGTCAAGAGGAGAATTTAAAATTATGACAGAAGCATTGACAACTTTAAGGGAAGCTTCCGAGACCCTTGCTGAAACCACTGTCACAGCCGTAAATACCGATTCCCTCGGAGTGATCATCTCCAGTGCGATAAACAGTGAAAACAGCCAGAAGGACAAGATCCAGATCATACTGTCCGTTATATGGAATAAACTCCTGGATCTGCTCCCTGTTCTTTGCTGGTCGGTCATTTCCCTTATCATTGGACTCTTTTTCACCGGTATCGTTATACATCTGTTAAAAAAGGTGATGAAAAACAGCAAAGCCGATCCTGCCGCCGCAGGCTTTCTCAGTTCGCTTATAAAAATTTTCCTGTACACCATCACTCTTATAATCGCCCTGTCCATACTTGGTGTTCCCATTACTTCCCTGATAGCTGTACTCAGTGCAGCAGGTCTTACAGTCGGTCTTGCTTTGCAGGGCTCTCTCTCAAACCTGGCCGGAGGATTTATTATTCTTATTTCAAAGCCCTTTAAGGCGGGAGATTATATTGAGACCAATTCTGCCGCAGGCTTTGTGGAAAGCATCAGCATTCTTTATACAAAGATCATCACTCTGGATAACAAGGCAGTATATATTCCCAACGGCAACGTAACAAATGCAACGATCTCAAATTTCAGCGAAAAGGGGGAGCGAAGGATCGACCATGAATTTGCCATAAGCTACGATCAGGACTTTGAATTTGCCAAAAAGGTCATTTTAGAAACTGCACGCAGAAATCCTCTTATACAGGATACACCGGCTCCTCCCTTTGCAAGGATCAAGGCACATGGTGATGATTCCATAATAATCAAATCCGAAGTATGGGCAAAATCCGGAGATTACTGGCAGGTGCTTTACGATATGTATGAGCAGGTCTATGCCGCATTCAACGAAAACGGTATATCCATTCCATTCAGGCAGCTGGATGTGCATATGATACCCACGGCTCATGAGAAACCGCAAAAAGAAAACAACAGTATAGATTCAAAGGAAAAGGGTGAAACAGAACATAATGGAAAGCAATAATACTGCGACTGCAGCCGCTACCAAAAAAGGTCACAGCTGTCTTTTAAGACTTGTGGAATTGCTTGCCCTTATTTTTATTATATGGTGGGCAAACAATTATCTTCTGTTTTCCACCAAGGAGGAGATAAGATCATCCAGGATAAGCAACGATATAAAATTATCCGTTATAAGCGACCAGCACGCCTCAGCAAGCATTTTTTCCATATCCAACGAGAGGATCATCAAAAAGATAAAGGACTTCTCTCCGGACGCTGTGTGCGTTCTGGGGGATATGCATTCAAGTGATGCCACCGACAAGGAAAAGGATATATCCATGAGACTGATGAAAGGGCTTGTGGCAGAAGGATATAAAGTTTTCTTTGTACTGGGAGAACACGACGACCGGTCAAGCGCATATATTCAAAAAATGGAAAATAACGGTATAGATGTTCTGGATCAGCGCTCGGAACGGGTGAAGATAGGCAAAACAGATGTCACCTTTTACGGTATCAGCAATGCCTGGTTCTCTGATGAATTCGATCTTAGGGATGACTTTAGTCTCAATAAGGATACCTACAACGTACTTCTGGCGCATATACCCATGTTTGAAGCATATGAAAAATTCGGTGCTGACCTGACCCTCTGTGCCGATACTCACGGCGGTATCATAAGACTTCCCTTTCTGGGCCCCGCATATCTTAACGGCAAGGTGTTCCCAAAGCTCTTCGGAGACAAGGATCAGGTATATGACAAAGGATTATTCAAAAACAAAAATGGCTATACATTTATAACCTCCGGCATCGGCAACTATCCGGTCCCTGCAAGATTTCTCAACTTCCCGGAGGTATGTGAGATCACCGTCAGACCCGACAAATAATTAAGGCAACACCGCACAAAGACCGCTTGGAAGCTTTGCACGTCATCTGCTTGCAGATTTTCCTTTATCTTGCACAAAATCTCTTT
>CACZQG010000268.1 GCA_902783235.1 uncultured Ruminococcus sp. | reverse complement strand
TACACGAGTATTCCTGCGGCTTTCTTCCTTGATAAATTTCCTCTCTGCCTTCGTCTTTTTGGCAAGCTTTAATTGGGGGAGCAATAGCATAAAAAAACACTGTACAAGGACCGGATTGTCATTGTACAGTGTAAGGTGATCATATAAGTTCAGACATTCTCTCTTGTGAGATCCTTTAGCCAGTTATATTTTTTATAGTGTATATATACCGCAGGAAGCTTTATGATCTCATCAATATTCATAAGTATGTATACTGTAAGGACAGGAAGCTTTAAGACAAATGCTGATATAAAACCTATGGGAACCACTATGACCCACATGGTTATGGTATCACATATAAAGCCAAACTTTGAGTCTCCTCCTGCACAGAATATTCCTGCAATGGTAGTGGTATTCATTGTCTTTCCCACAACATAATATGAACAGACAATAAGCATAACACTGAGGTAATGAGAGGAGGTAGGGGAGAGGTTTGCAAAGCCGGATATCACAGGACTTAATGCAAGTATAAGTCCGCCCGATATAAGACCTACCACAAGGGCGACCTTGCATATCCGTGAACCGTATTCCTTTGCAAGCTCCAGCTTGCCCTGTCCAAGCTCGTTTCCCACCATTATACCGCCGGCACTGGCAGTACCCATACAAAAGCAGATCATAAGGTTTTTTACTATGTTGGCAATGGAGTTGGCAGCAATAGCATCGCTTCCCAGTCTTCCCATGATGACCGAGAACATGGCAAATCCACATCCCCAGGCAAGCTCGTTTCCCAGGATAGGGAAAGTATATTTCAGGTAGTCCTTTAAAAGTACCTTGTTGATGCCAAGAAGGTATTTTTTTCGCAGCTTGATGCTGTTTTTGTCCATTAGCTCCCATACTGTCCATATCAATTCAACAATACGTGATATGGCTGTTGCCAGGGCTGCTCCGGCTATTTCCATTTTAGGCAGGGGACCTATACCGAATATAAGCAGCCAGTTCAGGAAAATATTCAGAAGCATAGATACCGAGCTTATCAAGGCACTTCTTGAAGATCTTCCGCAGTTTTTCATTATACAAAGGTATACATTTGAAAATCCCATAAGCATATATGATATGCCCATTACCCGAAGATACTCAGCTCCCATTTCCACCAGCTTCATATCATCAGTGAAAATTCTCATGAGAAGCTCAGGCAAGACAAGTGCAAAAAAGCTGAATACTGCTGAAATACCCATGGAGAACTTTAGTACGATAGCAAGTATTTTCTCAACAGATGCTATCTCACCTTTTCCATAGTATTGGGCGGCAAATATATTGGCACCGCCTGTAAGAGCAAACTGGAAAAGACTGTATACAAACATTATTTGTCCTGCAAGAGATACCGCTGACAAAGCATCCTGAGAGATAAAACCCAGCATCAATGCATCGGATGCACTTACCAGTGCCATCATAAACTGCTGTAGTGATATAGGGATAACAAGAGTTATCAGTTTAGAGAAAAAAGGATCCTTGATCTTCATCTTTTATTACCTCGATCATTTTCCGAACAATCGTGTCTTGCTCATAGCAAATGCTGATGCTCCTGTTATAACAGTGGAAATCAGCATTTCGATAAGCGCATTCATTCCCACAAATGCAAAAATAAATACGATCATACTGCGTCCGGCAATCATATCACTTATATAGTCTGAGCTGCCAAAGAAAAATATCAGGGCAGTCATGAACAGTATAGTATTGAAAAGTGCAGCACAAGCACCGGCAGCCGCTCCGCAGATAGTAGGATTGATATGGGCTTTCTTTTTCATAAGGTCATGCAGGATACCGGCAATAAATCCTGCCAGCATACGGGAAACAATACAGACTATTGCAGCTTTGGTAATATCCTCTTTAACAAGTTCTGCACCGAATTCGCTGGGTACTCCAACCGAAAAGCATTGCAAAAAGCTGAGGATCCCAAAAAAACAGCCTAATGCACCGCCGGCAATAGGTCCCATAACGACTGCCGAGATTCCTATGGGTATAATATTGAGGGTAATGGCAAGAGGACCCATGGGGATAGTTCCAAGCTTGGTGAATGAGAATATAAGCTCTAATGCTGCCATAAGGAATAACACCGTAAGGCGAAGCGCTTGTGAATTTGATCTCATATAAAGACCTCCTGTATTCATATATAATGGATCATCAGGTTATGATTAATTATATCATATTTTAAGGAAAAAATCTATAATTATTCCAAAAAATATATTATTATCATTGCGGTATTTCTATTCATTTGTTGCTGATGTTTATCGCAGTGAGGAATTATCCTGCTCAGGTTTGATGCTTATATTTACACCATTTACTTCAACATCGTGCTCTACACGGATAACTATGCACTTTCTTCCGTCTATAATGGCTGTTTTGATCAGATCCAGTCTTTCGGGATCTACCTTTATAGAAACCTCAGGAGTTTTCATTTCAAATCTTTTTACATCAACAATATTTTTTGGGTTGATCCTTACGTTTTCACCGAATACACGATCGTATTCACCGGAGAAATCATTTACCTTTTCATCAGGTACGGAACACTCCATCAGCAGATCGGTTATAACGCCCTTGGATATTGTAAAAGAAGGCTCGTCCTTTTTGGCTTTGTGTTCTATTATCATTTCGGACAGCTTTGAGTGTACCTCCTTTGTGACCTCAATCCCACAGTCATCTGAGATAGTTTCATTGATTATCTGATTAAATATCTCTTTCTGAGAGTCAGCAGGAATTGGCGGCTCGGTACCAAACAGTTCCTCAGACAGATCGTCAAAGTGTCCGTCTGCCTTTTTTACATAGAACAGGGCATTGTATATATTAGCCTGTCTGTCATCAAAGGCAGGGAACATGAACCCGGATACAGGCTTGTCTATAGCCCAGCCTGTTTTCAGGCTGCAAAACTGTTCCTCCTCTACAGAATAGCTCAGCGCAGCCCTTGTTTGTTTTACAGGACATATGGCGCATAGAATGTATGTAAATACGTTGTCTGTATCCTCCAGAAGCTGATCGTCCTTGCCGTAAGCCGGGACATCGTATTTGTCAAGTGCCAGAAGTATTAGATATTTCTCATCAAATTTAACACTGCTCATGATCTTTTGATACAATTCAGATATAAGTTCATCATCCTCCAGTGCACTGTCACGCAGTCCCATAAGCAGCTTGTGTTCCTCACCGGACAGTACCTGATCGTTGGAAAAGCCTATATCAATAAGATTACGGTCCGGCTGTCCTGACAGTACCTTTTTCAGTATTGCCAGAAGCTCCTCGGATTCCTGCTGTGGTACGGATGAGAGTAATGAAGAAAACCTGGTTATAGGTGTTCCGTCACCGTTTACATAGCAGCCTGCTATTCTGGAAACGCTTGATTTTTCCAAGGTCAGTCTTCGTCTTATTTCAGCAGTTTCTTTTTCTGTCATTTTAGTTTCTCCTTGTTATTGTTTATATATTACAATGGGCGAGCAATGCTCGCCCTGAATAACGTATTATAAGGCAACACCGCACAAAGACCGCTTGGAAGCTTTGCACGTCATCTGCTTGCAGATTTTCCTTTATCTTGCACAAAATCTCTTT
>CACZQG010000267.1 GCA_902783235.1 uncultured Ruminococcus sp. | reverse complement strand
ATATTATTCCTGAGTTGTTTCCTCAGTAGTTTCCGTGGTTTCCTCTTCCTCGCCGTCAGCTACCTGCTGTGCAGTTCTGTGCTTTTCGGGAGGAATAGCGTTTGATGACATTATGTCTCCCAGAACACGGTCATAGGTCAGCAGATCAAGCTCATTGTCTCTGCCTATCTCCGGATCGTAGCTGGTGGAGTAGACAGGAGTGGTTTTAAGCTTATCCTTCATTGTTTCAATGAAGCTGTCTGAGGGGGCACCGATAAGATCCATAATAGCGTATGGAGCATAGAATACCGAGAACTTGTCTTTGGGCATACTGCTGTAGTCAACATCGTAATTGCTCCAGATAACGAAGGGCTGCTCGTAGAGAACATTACAGTTGTCACCGTTCATACCCAGCTGATCGTAAACACTGTTTTCACCCTTCAGTGAAGGATAATGGTCGCCTACAAGATATACTACTGTAGGCTCATCTATATTTTTAAGATGCTCTGTAAACTCCTTGAAGCTGTCACAGGAATGACCTATCCACTGGAAGTAGTTGCCCATTTCATCATCCGGGTCTGCGCCCTGGTTGTATGGCTGGTGGTTCTGCATAGTAGTTGTGTGTACAAACAGCGGTTCATCTGTTTCCTTTACAAGCTTTTCGATCTGGTTGAATATGGTCTTATCTTCAACGTAGGTTCCGTAGTAGTTAAGAGGAACAGTAAAGTCTTCATCAAAGATCATCTTGTCAAAGCTGAAATTAGCATATACTCTTGAACGGCTGTAAAAGCTGCTGAGGAAGGGATGTACATAAGCTGTGGAATATCCCCAGTCCTTATAGTATGATGCTATGGTGGGCTGAGCACGGTTGAGAAGTATTCTCTGGGGCATATTGGGATCATCTATAGATCTCACAGGAAGACCAAAGTTCAGCTCAAACTCTGTTCGTACTGTCCAGCTTGCGTAGGTAGGAACAATGGTAGTACCCTTGTAGCCCTCGGCTGCCACCTCGTCAAAACCCTTGTATGTGTCGCCGTAGTTCAGATCCAGCTGATCCTTGAAGCGTCTGAAATCAGCGAAGGACTCGCTCATTACCATAATTACGTTAGGCTTTTTGCCCTTGAACTGTGCTGTTGTACGGGCATTATCCTTGTCCATAAGATCCTTTACAGTCTTTTCATTATAATTCTCCGGAGCATCCAGGCTCTTGGCAAGGTTTTCCGAAGCAGTCTGACAGAAAAAGGCAAGGAAGCTGTTGTTGTCAAATTTCTCATTGAGCTTGAATGCGTTGTTGGTTTCCGACTGGTCAACATCAAACAGTGAGTAAACAGGTGTGGAAATAGCAGGTATTGTGATGATGCATACACAGGCTGCCAGACATCCCAGACCGGGAGCAACTCTCTTGACGATGCTCATTTTGATCTTGGGGTTGAACCAGAATACTGCACCGGCATAAATAAGTACTATTACTACATATGTAATAAGTATGGGGGTTATTTTTATATATGCAAAGGAGGTAAGGCTCTTTACGCTTTTTACCAGCTTCATATCGGTCATTATAAGGTGATTGCCGTTTGTGCCGTATTTGAACAGCTCGGTTATGCTGAGTGCCATATATCCGAAGGATTGTATCAGCACAGCTGGCCAGGCTTTCTTGAAAAGAAGCAGGAGACCGTAGAATATAAGGGAAGCTATCATTATATTGAAAAGCATTACCGTTGGTCTCTTGGCACAGAATATTATGAATTTTGAAGGGTATTTGTCCTGATTGATCTCTGCCATACAGACGATGAATACAGGAAACAATACAGTCAGCAGGATGTTTGTCATTTTGAATCTGCCTGTATTGTCATTACGTTTTGCGTTAAAACGCTTGATGCCGCCTATAGTTTTTTTACCGGCGGAGATCAGTTTTTCTTTCATTGCATACTACCTCTCTCGTCAGATGTGAGAACACACAGATCATGTTATCCGGAAGCGGGTGATCTTTCATGCTGCCGGAGCCCGGATCCTGTTCTTACAGCTATAAAGAATATGTTTGTATTTTCCATTACATAATATATCATAAGATATGCAAAACTTCAAGAGGATTTTCTATTTTCGTCATTTCAGGTAGTGCAGTTCTACCTTGTTTATAAAATCTGCACAAACAGTCAACTCTGAAATATATATGATGCACAGAAAAGAAATGTAATGATTTAACTATGAGAGGCAGAAAAAACTGTTTTAATGGTGAAAATCCACAAAACAGGCAATTATATTAAAGCAACAACGTACAAAGACTGTCCTGCAGCTTTTTAGGCCGTATGCGGTGTTTAAGGCAACACCGCACAAAGACCGCTTGGAAGCTTTGCACGTCATCTGCTTGCAGATTTCCCGTTATCTTGCACAAAATCTCTTT
>CACZQG010000266.1 GCA_902783235.1 uncultured Ruminococcus sp. | reverse complement strand
GACAGTTTTTCATCAAATCTTTGATTTGACTTGAAAAACAAGTGCGTTTAGGTATTTGGATTGAAACACAAATGCCCTTGGGGTACGCCGGTATGCCTGCGGAATTTTCATGCACTCTGACGAAAAATCTAACTGCGCATCTACCGCACAATCTTTTTGAGGTATTACCTTAAGCATTCGGGTCATGATAATTGAGTTGTAATAACTCATATTAAGACACTATATAGTAGCATAGGGTGATCTTTGCAGTTTATTTCAAATGCTTAACTGCAATTTCTTTAAGCTTGCTGATATCAACAGGCTTTTCTATATAGTCTGTGATACCGGATCTTTCAAACTCATTCTTAGCTTCATCTGAGGTATCTCCTGTTATTGCAATAATAGGTACCTGCTTGAACCAGTTTTCATTTTTTGAACGAACAGCAGCGGTAAATTCCGTTCCATTCATTTCCGGCATATAGTAATCTGTAAATATCATATCAAATCTCTTGTGCTCCATTATATACAAAGCTTGAGTACCGCTTAAAGCAGTCTCCACATTTATCTCAAACATTTCAAGTATTTCCTTTTCAATTTCAAGATTAAGCTCTGCATCATCAATGAGCAATACTCTTTTACCCTTGAGTTTGTCCAGCATAACTGCTTCATCATCTTCTTCAGACAGACCGTCTGCTTTTCCTTGCCGTATGCTGAAGAAGAACTCAGTTCCTTTTCCATATTCACTTGCAACCTCCAGCTTGCCACCCATAAGGTGTACCAGATCAGCGGAAATGGATAATCCCAGTCCTGTACCTTCTTTGCCGTGATTGATTTTCTGGTCAACCTGAGAAAAGGCAGCAAACAGCTTCTTGATATCCTCGGGCTTTATACCCATACCTGTATCTTTTACCCTGAATTTAATGAGATAGCCTTCATCATCCTGGGATATTACATTGATAGATAGCTTGATATATCCTTTTTCTGTAAATTTTACAGCATTATTCATAAGATTGATGAGTATCTGACGTATCCTTACACAGTCTCCTATAAGCCTGGTGGGTAGAGCATTGTCACATTCCTCAATTATCTCTATGGGTTTGCTGTGGGCTCTGTTTTCAACGATCATATGGACGTTTTCAAGAAGCTCTCTCAGATCATAGGGTTTAGAGATAATTTCCATTTTACCTGCTTCTATTTTTGATCTGTCCAGTATATCGTTGACGATTATCACAAGTGAGTCTGCTGAGCTTTTGATATTCTGTAAATAACGCAGTTTGTTGGGATCTGTTTCTTTATCAATGAGCATTTCCGTCATTCCCAGAACAACATTCATAGGTGTTCGGATCTCATGAGATACTACTGCAACAAATTTTGATTTGGCAGCATTAGCAGCTTCTGCTCGCTGCCGCTGTAATTCTGCTTTACGTTTTTCTATCTCCATTTGACGCAGAAGTATAAGGTCAGGGTTTTCTATTGTAACGTTAAAGGCAATTATGGCAATGGTAAGTCCCAATGCGGCAAGTCCCGATCTGTCCAGTATCTGCTGTACCACCATTGAACTCATAACAGCAACATATGCTACTGACATTGTTCCCTTTATTCTTATATCCAGGTATTTCCAACGTGAGAAAATCAATATAAAGGTGAAGGATATCATCAGCATTGAGCCCACGTGACCGTACACCTCGATAGGTCCGGCTGCAAAGTAACCTTGCTCGGTAGACTCATATCTGATAGGCATGAAAAAGCCTATCAAAGCTCCTCCGATAAATATTATCTGGTTGACTATTCCTATAGTATCCCGGTCAATACGTTCCTGATATACAACAAATTTTACATGGAGATAAAGAACATACAGAGTACACAGAAGACTGACTATGTATAGCTTATAACTGATAGAAACAATGATCAGAGGGACTGTATCCAGGTTTTTCATTACCATCACTGAGATTATATTAAGGAGCAGATTCAGATTTACCATATGCATTGATATAGTAAAGGTTTTATGCTGGGTATTGTTAACGTGCATTGCGCCGTGATATCTGAGAGCCAGGAAGATACAGATTATCAGGCAGGCTGTTTCCATTTTTACATTTACCATAGCTTGCACCTCCCATCGTTATTGGTACAATTATCCGATTATCATATTATCAATTTATCATATCAAAGTATGAAATAAATTCTAACTCTATTATAGCATATTCACATATATTTTTCAACAGTTGTAGGCTAATTTTAACAGCTTTTATTTAATATTTTTATTATCCTATAGTTTGAAAAGTACTTATGTTGAAAAAACTGTAAACATCTAACAACCAAATGCTAACTGAATTAATCAATTCATCCTGTCATCCTTATCATTATCATTTCGCCGTTTTCACGCAGCCATTTTTCCCTATCCTTATAGTCGGGCAGTACCTTCTCCACCTCAGACCAGAAACGCTTTGAGTGGTTCATTTCCTTGCGATGACACAGCTCGTGGACTACAACGTAATCTATTATGTTGTCAGGTGCAAGTATCAGCAGACAGTTGAAATTAAGATTTCCCTTGGAAGAACAGCTTCCCCAGCGGCTTCTCTGATTGCGTATGGTGATTCGTCCGTATGTTACTCCTAAAATATCTGAATATTCTTTGACCTTGGGAGGTATGACCTCTATTGCCTTTTGGGCAAGATCTTTTATATCTTCTGCTGTCAACGGAGGAAGATCCTTCAACATATCAGATCTTTTTTCTATCTCATTGAGGTTTTTCACTATCCATTCTTTCTTTTT
>CACZQG010000265.1 GCA_902783235.1 uncultured Ruminococcus sp. | reverse complement strand
GTCCCTCTCGGAGCTTGATCTGCTCACGATCGGAGTCGTGAATGATATGTTCACCGAAAAAGAAAACGATGAATACGACGGCTGGTCTGAGGTCGCTGGACAGGCGGATTTTGATGCGTTCTGATTGACTTTTTCTTCCTTCTGTGTTATAATTCTGGTGTGAAGGATACATGAAGCTCCCTTCGCTAAATCGGAATTTGTGCAGTGTGGAGACAATACAATGACAACTACAAAGCGAAAAAAGAAAGTTAAAAAGATACTGTTGATATTTCTTGCGATAATAGCTGTGTTCTTATTGTTTACCTTTGTCAGACACAGAATTATGCTCAAGCAGGAGGAAGATATAGTAAAGCCTGTAGGACAGATGGTCGATGTAGACGGTCATAAGATGTGCGTATACACTGAGGGCGGCGGCGATAAAACGCTGGTGTTCATGTCGGGCAGCGCAACCATCACACCGATACTGGATTTCAAAAGCATTTACCCGAAGCTGACCGATAAATACCGTATAGCGGTAGTAGAGAAATTTGGTTACGGTTACAGCGAGCAGGTTGACAACCCCCGTGATGTGGCATCACTTCTTGCGGATACCAGAGCAGCACTCGCAGGTGTGGGTCTGGAAGCTCCTTATGTGCTTTGCCCGCATTCCTATTCGGGGGTAGAGGCACTGTACTGGGCACAGACTTATCCCGACGAGGTGGAAGCTATCATCGGGCTGGATATGGCTGTTCCCGAGCACTACGACTACACACCCGATGGTACTTACGCCGTGCCGTATTACAGGCTGCTGCACGGACTGCTGGATCTTGGTATCGGTAGATACCTGCCTGACAGTACCTTCCTGCCGTCGGGCGATTTTCTCACGGAAGATGAATGCAGAACATGGGTGGCACTTGGCAATCGCAACTACGCCAACATAGATGTCGCAAGAGAATGCAATATGGCTAAGGATAATGCGGCGGTGGTATCTTCGGGGAACAAGCCAGAAGTCCCGATGCTTATGTTTATATCCACCGGCAAGGGCGATCAGTGGAGGGAGATCAGTTACCGTTTCGCAGAGAATATGTCGTGTATAAAGACCGTCGAGCTTGATTGTGATCATTACGTTTTTCACTTTGAAGCCGATAAAATGGCAGAGGAGATTGGCTTGTTCATTGATTAATAATAAACAGACACCTTACTCATATGCAGCGAAATACAAATTCTGATTTAGCGCATTAACTGAATATACACTGAGCAGTCCTTCGGGGCTGCTTTTTTCATGCCTTCACGGAGGAGGTGAAACCGCATGGCAAACAGAATCAAGGGCATAACTGTGGAGATAAACGGCGACACCACCAAGCTGTCTAAAGCGTTAGAGTCTGTAAATAAGACCATCAAAAGCACTCAATCACAGCTTAAAGACGTTGAGAAACTGCTGAAGCTCAACCCTAAGAACACCGAGCTTGTGGCACAAAAACAGCGTTTACTCTCACAGGCTGTGTCCGACACCTCCGAAAAACTGGCGGTACTGAAAAATGCCTCTGCTCAGGCGAAGAACCAGCTTGAAAGAGGTGAAATATCACAGCAGCAGTTCGATGCCTTACAGCGTGAGATCATCGAGACATCCTCTCAGCTTGACGGCTACAACCGCAGCCTTACTGAAACTGCAATAGCTGCTGATAATGCCTCCGACAGCATGAGGACTATGGAGCGCAGCACAGAGAGCGCAGGCAGAAAAGCTGCCGAAAGCGAAGGACATTTTTCTCGTATTTCCTCGGTACTCGGTAAAGGTGTGGTTTCTGCCGCAAAAGCCGCTGCCAAAGCCTTTGAAGCTTATGTTGCTTCTGCTGCTGCTTTGAGTGCTGCGATGGGCGGTATGAGCCTAAAAACTTACGCCGAATTTGAGGGGCAGATGTCAACCGTAAAAGCTCTTATGTCAGGTTCATGCAAAACAACTGCCGAACTGGAACAGGCTATGGTACAGCTAACTCAAAAGGCGCAAGAGCTTGGCTCTATCACAGCATATACTTCTGTGGAAGTAGGTCAAGCTATGGAATACATGGCTATGGCTGGCTGGCAGACCAATGATATTCTCACTTCTGTTTCGGGTGTCATGGACTTGGCTGCTGCTTCTGGCGAAGATTTAGCTACGGTATCCGACATTGTTACCGACAGCATGACGGCTTTCGGACTGTCCGCAAGTGGTGAATTTGCAGACGGTATCAGCAATTTCTGTTCCGCTGTGGTCGATACCATTTGCGAGCTGCCCGGAAAGGTGTGGGACTGGCTTTGCGATGTGGTTGACAAGGTTGTTTCATGGGGCAGCGATATGGTAAGCAGTGCCGTTGACGCAATGACCGAAATGGCAAGCGGAATCATTGATACAATAAGTGAACTGCCCGGAGAAATGGTTGATATTGGAGCAAATATTGTCGAAGGCATATGGGACGGTATCAGTGGTGCGGCAGGCTGGCTTTTCGATCAGATCAGTGGATTTTGTTCCGACATTTGGAATGGAGTAAAAGACTTTTTCGGCATCAATTCTCCTTCAAAATTATTCAAAGAGGAACTGGGTTTTAATCTCGTTTACGGTCTTGCCGAGGGTATAGACAAGCAAGTTGGTACAGCGGTAAAAGCCGTAAATGCTATGGGTAATGATGTTATGAAAGTCGCTAAAACTTCACTTGATGCGGACTGGAATGTAAATGCGATAAGTAATGTTCCCACGGCTAATTCTGTGATAAATAATTACTACACAAACGACAACAGCCGTACAGTGAATCAGACTAATAACAGTCCGAAGTCGCTGTCACGGCTGGAAATTTATCGTATGACAAGGAATGTGCTGAATGTTTAAGATAATGCTTCTTTTAGAATTATTACTATGTTGCTCTTTAATGGAGGAAGATCGGTCTTAACAGTATTATACACATCCTCCATTCTAAGTGTCTGATATTTATGTGCGGCTATATCCCTCATGCCCGCAATAGCTCTCCACGGTATATGAGAATACTTAGTTCTTGTATCATCAGAAAGATTTTTAACAAGCTCTCCGATATTTATAACCGTCATTGCGACTGCTCTCTTAAGCTTTTCATCTTCCAGAAATGCTTCAAGAGTTGCATCACCGAGCATCTCAAAACACACCTGTATTTCGGAGAGGACTTTATTCAGAACAATAATATCCTTACGCTGCATAGATTTCTATCTCCTTATGTATCTCTATCATATCAGTAGATTGCATAGGACCATGAATAATGTCCACACTCAAATGCAAAGTGTCTTCAAGACAGGACTGTAATTGACCGAGAGTAATAAGAGTAACAGGAACTGAAAATTCAACTATTATATCAACATCGCTATCATCTCGGTTTGTACCATCAGCACGAGAGCCGAATAAAACGGCTCTTTTGACACCAAATTTTGGGAAAACATCGGAAACAATTTTTTTAATATCATCAACTGTCATTTCTATCACCTCATTAAATGATTTCTACTTTGATTATACCATACCTATCATCAAAAAGTCAAGTCAGGAGGCACTCATGTTTTTTACCCTATATCTCGAAAACCAAAAAGGTGATCGCATCTGCATGACGGATACCGCAAACAAATACATGGCCTCAAGCGTTACGGGGCTTTCGCCGCCAACGGGAACGATAAATACCGCCGTTTATGCAGGCATGGACGGCTCGTATCTGAATAATGCCTTTATCGAGAAGCGCAACATCGTAATCACATTTGAAATGAGAGGTATGGGCATTGAGCAACGCAGGCATCAGCTATACAAGGTTGTAAAATCATCGAAGTATGTTAAGGTGTTTTACAAAACGTCGGGCATTGATGTATATACCGAAGGCTATGTGGAAACCTGTGAGGTTACAAACTTCGGTCAGCTTGTAAGCGGTCAGATAAGCATTATATGCCCCGACATTTACTGGTACAGTAATGAACCTGTTTACGCTGTTTACAGCCAGATAAGTGGTGTTTTTCATTTTCCTTTCCCCGAAAGTGATAAACCGTTTACTCTTGGAACTTACGGTAATACTCAGGACATGGTTATCGAGAACAGCGGTGAGAAAACAGGCTTTATTATTCTAATAGAAGCCCTCGATGATACTTCTACACCGACAATATATAATGCTGATACAGGAGAGTATTTTCAAATAAAAGGGGAACTTTTAAAAGGTGATGTCATAATTATTTCTACAAAGACCGGTCATAAAACAGTCACCCTCACTCGGAACGGCGTTGACAGTAACATCATTAATCGCCTTGTTACAGGCTCAACTTGGCTGCAAATGTATGAGGGTGAAAATACATTTCATGTGACCGCAGGCAAAAACGTCAAAAACTTGAAGGTGACGATAATTCACCGAAACGCATACTTAGGAGTTTAAAATGCAAATAGAGATATATGATTTGAAGGCAAACGGAGCAAGTATTTCCGTGGAGCTTACCGCCGTGTGCGACAGCTTTTCAAGCCTATTATGGGACATAGAATACTACTCATCGGGACGGTTTGAAGTGTACATTTCGGCAAGTCCACACACTGTGGATATATTCAGGCTGGGCAGAATAGTGAGCCGTGATGATGACAGCAATCACTTTGGGATTATCGAGAACATAAAGATAGAAACGAATGCCGAAACAGGCGACTATCTAACTGTCAGCGGACGCTTTCTGACCTGCCTTCTGGAACGCAGGATAATCTATCCTACCATGTCGGTAAGCGGAAACTACGGCTTCATAATACAATCGCTCATAAAGAGTAACTGTATTGACAGCGGTGTCCGCACCATTCCGGGACTTACGCTCGGTGATGTTACGGGTAAATGCTGGGGACGAAAGACCCGACTGCAAGTCAGCTATGATAATCTGCTTGAATACATCTACAAGCTGTGCGAGATTGTCGGAGGTTCTATTAACATAAAAAATGACGGAAATGCTCTTGTCTGCGACATTTTTCAGGGTACGGACAGGAGCATTTTGCAGAATAATAATCCTCACATTATTTTCTCTGATGATTATAATAATCTGCTGTCCTTCACCTATGCCGCGGACAATTCCATTCAGAAGAACTTCGCATATGTGTTCGGCTGTGGTGAGGGTTCTGCCCGAAAGAAAAGTACATTCTATAACGGCACTGAACCTACATATTTCGATCGCTATGAAATCTATTCCGACCAGCACAATCTGACGCAGGACGATAAGACATCCGACAGCGAGTACCTTGAAATGCTTATCGAAAAGGGCAAAGAGAGTATCGTTCTGCCGCAGTCCGCATCGGAATCTACCATTGCACCTTTCAGCACACAATTTGAGTACAACAGGGACTACTTTGTAGGCGATTATGTGACCGTAGAAAACAAGCGTTTCGGACTTATCCAAAAAAGAATACAGCTTGTGGGCATGATAGAAAGTTATGACCAAAATGGCAGAAGCTTAACGCCCACATTTAAGGAGGGCTAATATGGCTTTTAAATACGGATTTTTTAACGCTAAAAATCTTGACCGCACCTACACGGCAGATGACTTTTGCGATTATCTTTCAAGCCTTATCTGCAATGGTGTACATGATAATTACGGAGATAATTTTGAGATCACTGCCGATACTGATTTGAATGTAATTTTGGGTACAGGTAAAGCGTGGATAAACGGTCATTATTTTTTAAACGACAGTAAATACACCATAAACCTTGCAGAGTACGCTGATGAATCACTTAGTCGCTATGTCATTATCGGAATAAGCTGTGATGTAAGTGACAGCGTGAGAGAATGCAAGATAGAAATAAAGCAAGGAACGGCTGCATCATCGCCATCAATACCGACTTTTGAAAACACTACTTCAAAGACATTTTTAACGCTGGGTGCGGTGCTTTTAAAAGCTGGAAGTAAAACGGTAGGAACAATAACGGATTACCGCTGTGATGAGCGGAAATGCGGTTATGTGAAATGCATTCTCGGCAAGTGCAAGGTGTCGGAAGAATTATCAAAACTTGATAACTACAACGACACTGTAAGTCTGCTGAACAGTAAAATTAATTCCTTGCAGGAAAAAATAACGGCTATGGAAGATGCGACAGGCAGTTCGGCTCTCTTATCAGTCGGCAAATGTGGTGTGAATGTTAGCTTTGCATTATTTTCTAACGGTAATGTAAAGCTGACGGGCAGTGGTTCTACAGCCGATTATACAAATTCAAGTCCATCACCATTCGACGGTGACAGCAGCATTAAAAGCATCAATTTCGGCTACGGCATAACTAAACTCGGTAACAATCTGTTTGAGGACTGCGACAATCTTGAAAGTGTTTATCTTCCAAATTCTGTGACAGAGATTGGGGACTATGCTTTTTCAATTACCGAACCCTATGCTGCTGTAACACGAGGATTAAAGGAAGTAACACTGCCCAGCAATTTGAAGTCTATCGGCAAATATGCTTTTCAGCATACGAGACTGACATCACTGACAGTTCCCGCAAGTGTTACAACTATTTCTGATTACGCCTTTGCCGATTGCGGCAAGCTGAAAACTGTTAGAATTGACAGTGCGGTAATGGGTTCATATATGTTTACATACTGCAAAAATCTGTCGAGCGTTACTATCTCGAAGAATTGTAAGACCTTCGGGCTGTATATGTTTCCGTACTGCGAAAAATTAAGCACCATAAACTACGAAGGTACGATGGCTCAATGGAAAAACATATCCAAATCTGACCACTGGATAATCAGCGGAGATAACTTGTATATCATGAAAATACAGTGTTCAAACGGCTCTATAAATTATGATGCTGCAACGAAAACATGGAAGGAAGTGAAGGAGTGATGTTGAAATTTTTAGTGTCGGGGCAGAAGATAGAAACGGTAGAACGTGAGGTGATAGCATCCGACCAGATCGCATTTGTGAACATAAATTTTGTCTTTGAGGGTGAATGGAAAAAATTTCACAAGGTGGTACAGTTCACGCAATGCAGTTCTACATACTGCCGTGTGCTGGCTACTGACGGTACGTCCTGCTTACT
>CACZQG010000264.1 GCA_902783235.1 uncultured Ruminococcus sp. | reverse complement strand
GGTTCGGCAGGGGATCTGTACATGGCAGTAAAAACAGGCAGAATGGATAACGGTATACTTATAAGAGACAGCGGCACCGAAATGGTGATCTTCGGTACAGTTGAAAAATAGCAGATATCGTGCGAAGCCGCAGGACGGGTTTGTGCAGTGCTGCGCCTAAAGACAAAAGGAACAAAAGGATATGAAGATAACAGGAATAATATGTGAATACAATCCCCTTCACAACGGGCATATATATCACATGAAAAAGACCCGTGAGAACGGTGCCACACATCTGGTGGCGGTAATGAGCGGCAACTATGTCCAGCGTGGCGATATTGCTGTGGAGGACAAATTTGAAAGGGCTAAGCTGGCTGTCAGGAGCGGTATCGATCTGGTGCTGGAGCTGCCCTGCGTATACTCTCTCGCTTCAGCAGAGTACTACGCAAAAGGCGCAGTACACATACTCAATTCCCTGGGATGCATAGATGAGCTTTCCTTCGGCAGCGAGGTCGGAATGGTGGACGAGCTGGAGAAGGCTGCGGAAATAATCGCAGAGCTGCAAAAGGACAGCGAGATGGAAGAGCTTATGAGAGGCGGTATGTCATACCCTAACGCAGTAAACTCCATGATCTACAAAAAATACGGCAGTAAGCTGGGCAACAGGACAGGTGATATACTTTCCTCCCCCAATAACGTGCTTGCCGTGGAATACATAAAGGCACTGCGTGCCTCCAATAGTGTGATAAAACCCTTTACGGTACACAGAAAAAGTGTAGCCCATGACTCCATGACAGTATTGGGTAATACAGCCAGTGCTTCTTTTATAAGAAAATGCATGGATGAGGGTACAGACTTTTACGGACTTGTGCCGGACAGAGTGTACAGCTCCTACAGGCAGTATGTTCACAGCGGAAAACGTGCTTCCGTTAAGAATCTGGAACGGCTCATAATATACAAGCTGCGTACTTCCACTGCTGCACAGCTCAGGCTGATCCCGGATGTGGGACAGGGACTGGAAAACCGCATACTGGACTGTGCTCCCTGCCGAAGCCTTGAAGAGATACTCCAGGGCATAAAGACCAAACGCTATACTATGGCAAGGATAAAAAGAATACTTTTAAACCTGCTGATAGGCATAACCAAAAGCGATCTGGAAATACTCCCTCCGTATATACGGGTGCTTGCTTCCTCCGAAAGAGGCAAGGACGTACTTGCTATGGCTAAGAGCAGGTGTACACTCCCTGTGGCACCTGCTCTTGCAAAGCTGGCATCCAATGGCTGCGACGCGGAAAGGTTTGCAAGTCTGGAGGCTGTTGCATCTGATATATATGCCCTGGCTCAGAACAGAATAGGCAAGGGTCAGCAGGATTACAGGAATATGTTCAGGATAGAGAATGCTGCCGGGGAGGAGCTGAGAAAAGCAGAGGAGCTGGAGGAACTGGGGGAATTTTTCGATGACGAGATTTAATGGGGTAATCTTTGATCTGGATGGAACACTGCTGGACTCCATGAAGGTCTGGGAAAACGTGGACAAGGATTTTCTCACAAGAAATGGCGCAGTCTATACCCCGGAGGTGTCGGATACAGTTAAAAGAATGACAGTCATACAGTCAGCGGAATATTTCAGAACAAACTTCTGCCCTCATCTTACCTGTGATGAGATCATCAGCAGGGTGGAGGAAATGGTGTCTGAGCAATATCGGTGCAGTATACCTCTGAAAAAAGGTGCCGCCGACACGGTAAAGCGTCTTTATGATATGGGCATCAGGCTGTGCGTGGCAACAGCAACGTATAATTCTCTTGCATATGCTGCCCTGAAACGTCTGAAAATACTTGATATGCTGGAATTTGTCCTTACCTGTCAGGATGTAAACGCCGGCAAGGACGACCCGGTAATATTTACAGCATCGGCAGAAAAGCTTGGGCTGGATATAAATGAGGTGCTTGTAGTGGAGGATTCACTCCACTGTATAGAGACTGCAAAAAAAGCCGGATTTTATACAGCGGCGGTATATGATCCTATAGCCGCAAACGAATGGGAGCTGATATGCAGCACCGCTGATGCGGCGTTCATGGAGATAGGTGAGCTTTTTAAGCTGCTATAGCGATTCAGGGCAGTAAAGCACAAAAACTATCAGACAGTGAATGATCCTTGTAAGGTCGCTTTTGGAAAAAAGCTCCGCAAAAGCTTTTAGTTTCGCTCATACATTGACCGATTATTAGGTCTTGGGATTATATGTAAAAGAGGTGATAAATATATGTCCAGGGTACTTGTGGGAATGAGCGGAGGAGTTGACAGCTCAGCAGCGGCAAAGCTGCTTATTGATATGGGATATGAGGTGACCGGAGCAACCATAAAAATGTTTGATAAGTCATCTCTCCCCGGTTTTTCGGGAAAGTGCGGCGACAGTGAAGCAGAGGATGCAGGCAGGGTCTGCCGCACACTGGGAATAGAACATCTCAGGCTGGATTTTTCCCAAAGGTTCGGAAAATATGTTATGGACAGCTTTGTAAACAGCTATCTGTCAGGTGAAACGCCCAATCCCTGTATAGAATGCAATGCTTATCTTAAATTCGGTGC
>CACZQG010000263.1 GCA_902783235.1 uncultured Ruminococcus sp. | reverse complement strand
TTGAAATGCCAATGCAAGGCTGGACGCCCTGCAAGTGAGGGCGTCCCCCAAAGTAAGGGAACGAATTAATTATATCTCACCAATTATTGTTGACGAACTAATGAAAAAGTCAATTGTTTTGTAATTTGCTATATAACTGAGGCGTGGATGACTACGTTCCCTACTAATGTGTTGTGTAACTATTTTGTAAAAATTAATTTCCGTGGTGCGGTGTTGCCTTAAGTATGATGATAATTGCAGCTGAAAGAGAATTAAGGCAGCACCCCCCAAAGACTCTATGTCAGCTTTGTGAGGTGCTGCCTTAATTATTGGATCCGGACAAGGCGCATCACTGTGTAGCCTGCAAGCCGGGGATAGTCTGACCGCTGTACACCATTGAGTACTCATCAAGGGTTATTGTGTTTTCCGCATTATATATTTTTTTCAGCTCGGCTTCGGTAAAATACTTGCTGCCGCTGCCTGTATTTCCCTGAAGATACTCGTCAAACCATAATCCGAAATAGCTCCACACCGCTCTGTCACGGCGCATATCGTCTACACTGGGGAAGGAGCTGCACTCACTCAGTGCCAGTATCTTTTTCCCTTCCGTCACCTTTTTCAGCCATTGATACTGCTCTGAACGGCTGGAATAGCTGCTGTCCGAATCAAGATATATGTCCATAGATGCAATATCATACTTATCCTCATCCACCAGATATCTGTCATTCTGACCGTTCCACACCCATATGAGATTATCCAGCTTGAAGTACTTGGTCATACGGTCGAACATAAGGTTGTACAGCCATTTATAAGCCTCGGGACCCGATGCTCCCCACCAGTACCACTTTCCGCCGCCTTCATGAAGCGGTCTCCATATGATAGGTATTCCCTTTTCAGCAAGAGTATCAAATCCCTGTGCCACAGCGTCAATGCTTTCCACAAGGGAAAGTGTCTCCGGCTTTATCTCGCCCTTACGGCACATTTCCTGAAGCTCTGATATACCTATCTGGGAAATGTCCTCCTCGGTAACTGCATCACTCAGCTTGAAATCCGTTTCATTTGCATATACCGACGGGTTCTTACCGGGCGCACGCCAGTACCACATAAAGCCCACAATACCGCCCATGGCATCCCAGTCCTCTGCTGCCTTCAGTTCCCTTTCCAGCGGAGGATCATTTTCGCCGTAGCCGCCTATGTCCCCAAAGCGTATAGCCGGGTATCTGCCGGTTTTGTTGTATATATAATCAAGCTCGGTATTAGTGCTGTTGGATGCAAACTGCCCCGTAATGGTGTTCTTACCGTTGTTCTCCTTCATAAAGCGCAGCAGATCCCTAACCTCATAGGTGTTATGGGGAGAGACAGGCTCTGCATCCAGCTCCTTCGGCTCCTCATATATCTCCTTATTGTTTTTTATCTCGATATAATCAACATTAAACCCTTTGGCATCCCTGTTGATCTGTACAGAGTTTATTCCTTCCCCCATGTAGACACCATAATATGTCACCTTGGTAAATTTGTTGTTGTCCTTTTCTATCACGAAATTGCCGATCTCCACCTCATTGACAGATACACTGCCGTTGGCTTCCTTTTCGGAGGATGCACACACAGTTATATCATAATGCTGGGATGCAGGTATTCGGGCAGCAAATATGAGATAATCCGCCTTTCCACCGTAAAAACCGTTGACATATCCCGTTCCTGAAAACCCCTTGACAGTCTTGTCTGTTTTAAGATTGCCGTTAAGACTGCATTCCTCTGCCTCCAGCTTTATATCCACGTCCTTTTGTACTATGTCCACATCCTTTGCAGCGTATTCCTTCAGCTCCTCGCCGCTGTACGCCATATCCTCACTGTATTTGGATATGACGTTTTTAGGCTTTTGGGAAATAACTCTACAGCCTGTCAGCAGAAGCAAAGCAGCCCATATGACCGCCATGATCCTTACCGCATTCATCCACTTCATGATATATACTTACTCCTTTTTCCGCAGGATTATCCGTGGGGATCAATCTGTTATATTGATGTCCTAATTAAATCTTGAAGATTTAATTGGGACATCAATAGCAAAATATATAAAATATATTATTTTATAGTATATACCTTGCCCTTCCGGGTATCAAAAATAACACATCCATCCTCCGCAGTTGAATTTACATTCACTCCGTCACAGGATACGCTGACTACTGTTCCCACACGCACTTTCACTCTGCCGCCGCAGTCGGAGCGTATCTCCGCAGCATCAAGCTGCCTGCCTTTCCAGCGAATAGAAACGCTGAAACCGCCCTTTGCCCTCAGTCCCTTGACAGCACCCTCCTGCCATTCGCTGGGCAATGCGGGAAGCAGTGTTATCTCTCCCGGTGCTGATGACTGCATAAGTGCCTCCACCATTGCCGATGCACCGCCAAAATTGCCGTCAATGCACATTTCAGGTCTTCCGTCAAACATATTGGGGTTAATGGAATATGCAATAAGCTTTTGAAGGTTCTCGTATACCATTTCGCTGTCCTTGAGCCTTGCCCACATATTTGCTACCCATGCACGGCTGATGCCTGCATGACCGCTTCCGTGGATAAGTCTTCTAATAAGCGTTGCTCTTGCCGCATCTGCCAGTCTGGGAGTTTTCTCGGGTGTAATAATGGCAGCAGGATGCAGGGCAAACAGCTGAGATACAAATTTATGCCCGGTATCTGTCTCGTTATAGTCCTCGATCCATTCCTTTATCTGTCCGAATTTACCCACCTGGGGTACAGGAAGCTTTTCCTTCATAGAAGTCAGCTTTTGAGCAAATTCCTTGTCGGTATCCAGGATCTCCGCTGCTTTTATAACATTGTCAAACAGCAGCCCTATTATCTGACTGTCTATAGATGCACTCTTACAGAATGTAGCCCTTCTGCCATTGTCCAGCCTATAGGAATTATTCGGAGAAATAGAGGGTATTACTATAAGCTGTCCCTTTTCATCCTCTCTCAGGTATTCACTGAAAAACAGTGCCGCATCACGCATTATAGGATATTTATCACGAAGAAAATCCACATCCAGGGTGTACTCGTATTTCTCATATATATACAGACAAAGCCAGGCACCGCCCATGCACCAGAACGCCTTTGGATCATCACTTCCGCAGGGAGCTGTATCTCCCCAAAGATCCGTAGCGTTATGACAGACAAAGCCGTCACAGCCGTACATTTCACGGGCAGTTATATGACCGTTATCTCTTATGCGTTCCAGCAGGCTGAACATAGGCTCACTGCATTCGGAAAGTCCGCAGCTCTGAGCTATCCAGTGATCCATCTGCATATTGATATTCAGCTCATATCTGCCGCCGGTTTTAAGTGCATTCTTCCCTGTCCATATGCCCTGGTAATTCATAGGGAGAGTACCCTCACGGCTGGCAGAGATCATAAGATATCTGGCAAAGTCAAAGTACAGGGTCATAAGCCCGTTATCATGGATATGACTGTCGCATTCCTTGTCATCAAGCTCATTGCCTCTCATACGCATGATGCGCTCATCTGTAGGCATCTGCTCACCCTCTCCGCAATTATCGCATAGGGTAAACTTTACCCGGTTGAAATAGGAGCCGTAATCACTTTCATGTCTGAAACGCAGCTCATCATATTTCATAGTAAGTGCATTGTCAATATCAGTGACAGCAGTATCCTCAAAATCCGTATCGGAATAAAAGCTGCTTCGGGCACTGATGACAAAGTACACATCTCTTGTATCCTTTATGTAAAGCTTTCCGCCTTCTGTACTGATAGAGCCATCCTTTGTACCGGCTGAAAGGGCAGCAGCATAGTTAATGCCGTTATAACCCCCGTATCCTCCGGTAAACAGAATAACATTATCCTTTACGGGACGATTGTTATCATAGAAATCATCCTTGTTCCTGAAAAATGCTGTAAGAGAAAGATCAGCGCCGCAGGACTCAAAATGTACCACCATAACATTATCGGGAGCCGAAACAAATATCTCTCGTCTGTATCTGACCCCGTTGGTCTTAAATTCCACAAAGGAAACAGCCGTTTCAAGATCCAGCCCTCTTTTATATTCCTTGGCAACACCCGAAAGCTCCATATTTATACACAGATCCACCAAGGGCATATACCTGCGGCAGTCTGTGGAAATACCCTGCATTTTTCTGAATGCCAGCTGTTCGGCTTCATCCGGCTTGTCTTCAAGTATCAGCCTTCTGATCTCCGGGAGTGCTCCGGCAGCCTCCGGGTTGACTCTGTACCGCTTTCCCCCGGACCAGATGGAATCCTCATTAAGACCTATCACTTCATTATAGGGCTTACCGTATATCATACCTCCTATTCTGCCGTTACCGACAGGAATAGCCTCATTAAAGCTTTCTGCTGCACTTTTGTACCATAAGACCTTTTTACTCATAGCTGCTCCTTTGTCACAATTATTCCATATTTATAATTGTATCATATTTTCGCTTGTTTTGCAATATCAATTTAAAACGTGCCACGGAAATCAATTTTCACAAAATAGTTACATAACACATTTGTAGAGGACGTAGTCATCCACATTCCTCAGATTATATAGCAAACAACAAAAACAATTGGTTGTTATTGATGTCCCAATTAAATCTTGAAGATTTATGCGAGGAATAAATGCTGAAATTCAAGGAGGGAAGGTGCAGGAATACTGGCGTACCCCAAGGGCATTTGCATTTCTATCCAAATTATAAATTTGGTGA
>CACZQG010000262.1 GCA_902783235.1 uncultured Ruminococcus sp. | reverse complement strand
TTATCTTGCACAAAATCTCTTTGACATACGCCAGTATGCCTGCATCGATTTTGTACAATCTAACGAAAAATCTGACTTTGCATCTGACGCACAATCTTTGTGCGGTATTGCCTTAATTCATTGTTATTGATGTTCCAATTAAATCTTCAAAATTTAATTGGGACATCAATAAAACACACATCATCATATACATTATCAATTACGCATTGCATGACCAGAGCATTATCTGTCGGATCCCGGTAATAGTTTTTCCGCAGTCCTACCTGTACAAAACCGTTTTTTTTGTAAAAACCTACGGCAGGGTCATTTCTTTCCCGGACCTCCAGAAACACTTTTTCAACATTCATACCTGCGAAATGTTGAAAAAGTGTGCCGAGCAGCAATTGAGCTATACCCCTTCGGCGGTACTGTTCCTCTACGGCGATATTCAAAAGCTCACCTTCCTCAAATGCATGGGAACCGCTGACAAATCCTATGAGCTTTCCCTCATCAAATGCGCCGAATATTACAGCATTTTCGTTTAATTCCAGCCAATCGGAAAACCCCTTTTCAGACCAGCCGCCGGGGATATACTTTTTTTCTATTCCGGCGATCAGGGGAAGCTGTTCACTGCTGCACTGCTTTACAGCTATATCAGCCCTTTGCTTCATACCATGTGTCTCCACTGTTCACATCTGCTGTAAGAGGAACACTGAGCTTTACGGCGTTCTGCATCTCCTCTGACAGTATTTTTGCGGCTTTGTCCTTATCCTCCATGCTGCACTCCACTATAAGCTCATCGTGTACCTGTAGTATCAGCTTTGCTTCGGGCACCTCTGCCTTCAATCTGTCATAAACCTTTACCATAGCTATCTTGATTATATCTGCGGCACTGCCCTGGATAGGAGTGTTCATGGCGATACGCTTGCCTGCTGCCTGCTGTATCTTATTTGATGCTGTCAGCTCCGGGATATATCTCCTTCTGCCGAACATGGTAGTGACATATCCCCGGGTCTTAGCCTTTTCAACCGTATCATCCATAAATTTCTTTACATTAGGGAAGCCTGCAAGATAGTTCTCAATATATTTTTTTGCTTCATAGATGCTGACATTTATATCCTTGGAAAGTGAAAATGCACCGATGCCGTATATTATGCCGAAGTTTACTGCCTTGGCTGCACTTCTCATTTCGCTTGTTACCATCTCCTCCGGCATATTGAAAACCTGGGCGGCAGTTTTTCTGTGGATGTCCGTACCGCTCTGAAAGCCCTGGATCATTACAGGATCGGAACAGATGTGGGCTACTATTCTAAGCTCTATCTGGCTGTAGTCGGCATCAAGGAGAGTTTTTCCGGCAGGAGCAGCGAAAAACTTTCGCATCTCTCTGCCCAGCTCTGTTCTTACTGGTATATTCTGCATATTGGGCTCGGTAGAGGATATGCGTCCTGTTCTTGTTTCTGTCTGCTTGAAGTTGGTGTGTATCCTGCCGTCCTTGGAAATGGTTTTCAGTAAGCCTTCAACATATGTTGAAGCCAGTTTGGTGAGCTGTCTGTAGGTGAGTATTTTGTCTATTACCGGATATTCTGCACGAAATTCCTCCAGCACATCCGCACTGGTGGAAAAGCCTGTCTTTGTTTTCTTTTTCAGCGGAACTCCTATTTGGGGAAGTATTTCCCCAAGCTGTTTGGGAGAGAGGATATTGAATTCCTGTCCGCACATATTGTATATTTCCTGCTGTATTTTTTTCACTTCTGTTTTCAGCTTTTCCCCGAAGGAACGGACACCATGTGCATCCACCAATACGCCGGTGTGTTCCATGGAAGCCAGTACCTCGGTGAGAGGCTGTTCCACCTCATACATGATATATTCCAGATCACGGCTTTTTATCTTTTCATGCATGGTCTGATACAAAATGCTCAGACTTACAATATCCGACCATTCTCCCATGTCCTGATATGGGGTGCTGTTCTTGTTACACAGGAGCTCTATGGTGTATTCTTTTGCAGAGGGATCCAGAAGATAGCCCCCTATCTCACAGTCGAATGCACAGCGTTTTATCTCTCTGCCGTTTTCAAGAAGATAGTGATACTCTGATTTGGCTCCGAAGGTAATGCGGTCACGGGTGTTTGATAGTATATCAAGGATAAGCTCCTTGTTTTCCGTGCGGAAGACCCTTGCATCATTTTCTTTTCGTGTACAGACAAAAAGTGTACCGTCCTTGAAAACGGTATAAAGCGGTTCCTCGCTTTGTGTAAGCTTTTTTACGGTATCAGCATCCGCATTCTCCGTGATAAGATTAAGCTCTACAGGCTGCGGTTTTTCACCGGTATCCTCCTCCTCCGGGAGAGCTGCAGGAGAGAGCTTTAGCTTTGTGAGCAGCTTTATCATTTCCAGCTCGGTGAGAAGACGGCTCAGCTCCTCATCATTGCGTTCCCCGGGAATATAGCTGCGGATATCCTTGTCAATGGGGATATCGGTAAGTATTGTAGCCAGCCATTTGCTCTGCTTTGCAGATTCCCTGCCTGCAAGCATTTTATTATATGTGCCCTTTGAAAGCCCTGCCTCATCTATATGCTCATAGAGGTTTTCAATAGTTCCCCATTTTTCAATCAGGGGGTTGGCGGTTTTTGCACCGATACCGGCAACACCTGCAATATTATCCGAGCTGTCTCCCATAAGAGCTTTCAGATCAATAAGATTGATAGGCATGAAATGATATTCCTCAAGGAATCTATCTGTGGTATAATGTACTGTTTCCTTATTGGTGGCAAGGAGCACTGTTACATTATCACTGATAAGCTGGAGGCTGTCCCTGTCCCCTGTGAGTATATAGCATTCATCATTGCTGCCGCAGATCCGTGAAAGTGTGCCAAGTATATCATCTGCTTCGTATCCTTCGCATTCCACTATTTTTATACCCATAGCAGTTAGCAGCTTTTTTATAAGGGGCATCTGCATGGCAAGCTCCTCGGGCATACCCTTTCGGTTTGCCTTGTAGGTGGCAACGGATCTGTGGCGGAATGTAGGTGCTTTGAGATCAAAGGCTACTGCCACACAGTCGGGTTTTATCTCGTCATGGTTTTTAAAAAATATATTCATAAATCCCAGCAGTGCATTAGTATAGACCCCTTTTTTATTTGAAAGGGCACGAATGCCGTAAAAGGCACGGTTCATAATGCTGTTGCCGTCAATTGCAAGTAATCTCATAGGTTTCTCCTTTTTTATTATAAAATATATCCATATACTATTATAGCAGATTTTTTTAAAAAACTCTATCCTTTTTAAAAAAAATCTGCTATAATAAAGATATTATGCTAAGATCTGATATGATTTTTATTGTGTTATCATTTCAGCTGCTCTTCGTGCTTATAACTGCCGCATCGGTCAAAGTATGAGCGAAACTAAAAGTTTTTGCGGAGCTTTTTTCAAATAAATATTTATTGTGTTACCATTTGAGCAGCTCTTCGTGCTCATAACTGCCGTGTCGGTTAAAGTATGAGCGAAACTAAAAGTTTTTGCGGAGCTTTTTTAAAAAAAATATTGTGTTATCATTTCAGCTGCTCTTCGTGCTCATAACTGCCGCATCGGTCAAAGTATGAGCGAAACTAAAAGTTTTTGCGGAGCTTTTTTCAAAAAGCGACCTTTTCAATTTTTCAGATCAGATATTAGCTATTGGTGGCAGGGAGGCTGCCCCACAAAATAGAAAATCGAAGGTGAAAAGTGATGGAATACATAAGCATAGGAAATGTAAAGCTGAAAAAAACTGCTGCTCTGGCACCCATGGCTTCTGTGGCAGACAGAGCCTACCGCATACTCTGCCGTGAGTTTGGGGCGTGCTATACGGTAAGTGAGCTGATATCCTCCAAGGGACTTTGCTACAGCGACAAAAAAACGGCAGAGCTGTGTACTGTTACGGAAAAGGAACGTCCTATGGCACTACAGATATTCGGAGATGATCCTGAGTTTATGAAAAGGGGTGCAGAGATATGTATGAGCTATCATCCGGATATTCTGGATATAAATATGGGCTGTCCTGTACCTAAGGTTGTAAACAACAATTCCGGCAGTGCATTGATGAAGGATCCTGACAGAGCCGCTAAAATAGTTGAAGCGGTAAAGAGTATTTCGGAGGTCCCCGTAACGGTAAAATTCAGAAAAGGCTGGAGCCGTGACATGGTAAATGCAGTGGAGTTTGCCGAGGTAATGGAGCAGGCAGGAGCAGATGCTGTTACAGTACATGGCAGAACGAAGGATCAGATGTATTCCGGAAGCTCGGATATGGATATTATAAAGCAGGTGAAACAAGCAGTATCCATCCCGGTGATAGGCAACGGCGATGTGGATAGTCTTAGCTCCTGTCTTGATATGTACAGCTATACCGGCTGTGATCTTGTTATGATCGGACGGGCAAGCTACGGAAACCCTTTTATATTCCGTGAGATCGACTGCTATTTTGATAATGGGGAGTATACCCCTCCAACTGTTGAAAAACGTATGGAGATCATGCTTTATCATATAGAGCTTATACTTTCACAGCCTGAAAAGGATGAAACCAGGGCTATGAGAGAAGCCCGTAAGCACGCCTCCTGGTATATGAAGGGACTGTATGGCGCAGCCGCCTTCAGAAACAGATGCTACAGCCTGGAAACCTTTGACGATGCTAAACGTCTTGCAGAGGATTTCCTTAAATTGCAGCATGAGCATTCATAAC
>CACZQG010000261.1 GCA_902783235.1 uncultured Ruminococcus sp. | reverse complement strand
CGCCAGTATTCCTGCACCTTCCCTCCTTGAATTTCAGCATTTATTCTTCGCATAAATCTTCAAGATTTAATTGGGACATCAATAGTAAGAAAAGCTATACGAAAAAAATAATTTTCAATTCTTTTAATTATATATCAGAGTTTAACAGCATGAAGAAAAAGGAGAAGGAAAATGAAATTTGCTATATTTGATCTTGATGGTACCCTTGTAAATTCCCTGGCGGATATTGCCGAGGCGACAAACTATACCATGAGTGAGCTGGGGCTTCCACGGTATGAGCTGTCAGAATTCAACTATATGGTAGGGGATGGACTGAAAATGCTCATTGAGAGAGCATTGCCCCATGATAAGCAGCATTTGTATGATAAGGCAGTTGAGCTTTATAACAGCTATTATGGCTCTCATTATACCGTAAAAACAAAGGTCTATGATGGTATTCCTGAGCTGCTGGAAGGGCTGAGAAGCAGGGGAGTGACCCTTGCTGTGGCATCTAACAAAACTGATTATTTCACCACGGATGTTATATCTCATTATTTTGGCAATGAGTATTTCAAAATAGTTCAGGGCAAGTCTGAGGGCAGACCGGTGAAGCCCGACCCTGCTATTATATCTGTAATAATGGAAAAGCTTCACGCTGACAAGAAGGACTGCTATATGATAGGCGATACAAAGATAGACATACAAACAGGTAAGAACGCCGGTATTAAGACTATAGGGTGTCTCTGGGGGTTCCGTACCCGTGAAGAGCTTGAGGCAGCCGGAGCTGATCTTATTGCGGAAAAGCCCTCAGATATAATTGATATGATTATTTAAGCCAATACTGCAAAAGATCAGATTGACCGTCTGATATTTCTTCAGAGTGCATATGGTGTGCAAAGCTATCAGGCAGTTAAAGGAAAAGGGCGTTCCGGAATTTCAGGAACGCCCTTTAAAGGATAGTAAATAAGTAAAAAATAGGAGAATATCTAAATATAGAAATAAGCAATTAAATTATAAACCGTGTCCTGCTTTTTGACACCGCCTCACGCCTTGATCACGGCGTGAGGTCTTTCTCTTTAACCGTACAAATCAGTTAAACCTGAAATAATCTATCAAATATAGTTTATACTAAGATCTATTAAAAGGAATTGATAGTAAGGAAAGCTATATGAATAAAAGTTATATTAAATTATTTATTGTATAATCTTTTCAGCTGCTCCTCGTGCTCATAACTGCCGTATTGGTCAATGTATGAGCGAAACTAAAAGTTATTACGTAGCTTTTTCAAAAAGCGACCTTTTCGATTCTTTTGACAGATATTAGTATTATCATCATCATCATTTGGGATAGTTATATGGCAGTGAGCAGAACTGCTGCCCAGCCTTCATCGTCTGCTTCTTTTTTGACTTCAAATCCGGCACTGACTACGGCGCTTACAACCTCGTCCTTTCTTTCAGTGATTATACCTGAAATGATAAGGGTACCGCCTTTCTTTATTTTCTGTCTGAAAATATCCTTCATGGCAATAAGTACATCAGCCACAATATTGGCAGTTATGATATCATAATCATCTCCCACCTTTTCACACAGTTCCTTATTGGATATAACATCTCCGCAGTATGCTGTGTATTTCATAAATGGAATATGATTTTTTTCAGCGTTCTCAGCAGCTGTAGTAACAGCATTCTGTTCAATATCTACTGCCACTACGCTTTCTGCACCCAAGAGCATGGCACCAATGGAGAGTATGCCGCTGCCGCATCCCAGATCCAGCAGTCTGTCACCCTTGTGTACAGCTCCCTCCAGCAGCTCCAGACAGAGCTTAGTTGTATTGTGCTGACCTGTTCCGAAGCTGGATGCAGGATCAATTTCAAGAATAGTTCTGTTATCTTCATTGTCAGTATTTTCCCATGAGGGTTTTATGAGAAGCTTTTCCCCTATCCTCAGAGGCTTGAAGTATTGCTTCCAGTTGTTTGCCCAGTCCTCCTCACGGACATTTTCACTGTCAGTGCGGAGAGTACCGAATATTTCATCTTTGTCATTATCTCTGAGTCTTTGGAGCAGCTTTCCCATGTCTTTATACATTTCACCGCCCTGTTCATCTCCGGGGAGATAGACTGTAACACAGCTTTCACTGTCCCGGAGCTTTAGAAGGTCATCGTCTATATAGTCCCATTTGCCATCCTTATTGCGTAGGAATTCCTTGAAATCTTCGGGATCCTTTACCTCAAATCCCTTGATACCAATATCCATAAGTGCGGCGCAGAGTATATCTATGCCTTCTGTTTTGGTGTAAATGTTTACTTCTTTCCAATCCATTTTTATTTTTCCTTCTGTTCATTTATAAGTTTTAATAGATAAACGGAATCACGTTCATCTACCATATTGTCACCGTTTGCATCCATGAGAAATCTCATGGCGGTGTTGTTGGTCATTTTTCTTGCGATAAGACTATTCAGCAGGTATATATCCGCATTTGTATAGATACCATCTCTGTTAAGATCACCTCTTAATGGTGCAGGGGCTGATTGTGCGGCAGCTTTGGCAGTGACAATTGCTTTAGTAGTGGTTTTAGCAGTAGCTTTGGTAGTGGCTTTAATAGTGACTTTAGTAGTGGCTTTGGTAGTGGCTTTAGTAGTGGCTGTAGTAGTCTTAGTAGTTGCTTTGGTGGTGGCTTTGACAGTAGTTTTAGCAGCTGCAGTGGTTGCTGCCGGTTCAACATATTTCATATAATCCATGCATACATAGCCTGAATTTCCGTTATATGTGGTCTTGCCCCAGCCTGAATTGAAGCTTGTTATTTTAATGGTTGTATTATATGGGATTACACAAAGCCTGCTGTTGCTTACCCCGGCTCCTGTGCGCAGGTTTACTCCGTCTGTATCATTTACTTTATAGCTTCCGATTTTATATGTAACAGCAGCTGCTTTTGTAGTAGCTTTGGTGGTTGCCTTTGTAGTGGCTTTTGCGGTGGTAGTGGTGGTTTTTGTAGTAGCTTTGGTAGTGGCTTTGGTTGCAGCAGTTGTAGCAGCGGGTTCTATATACTTTAAATAGTCCATGCACACATAGCCGTTCTTATTACTGTATGTAGTTTTACCCCAGCCTCCACTGAAACTGGTGACCTTCAGCGTTGTATTATAGGAGATCACACCCAGCTTACTGCTGTTTACTCCTGCATCGGCACGGAAATTGACACCGTCCTTTTCAATCACTTTATAATTACCCGGCTTGTAAACTGCTGTACTGTTTCCTGTGAATGTAACATAGTCCATGCACACATACCCGTATTTGCCGTTATATGAGGTCTTACCCCAACTGCCGGAAAATGCCAGTATATTGATAAGGGTATCCTTTGGGATAGTTGTGAGTATTTCAGAGGAGGTTGAATAAGATTTTCTCAGATTCAAGGGGGCAGTGGTCATGTAATGACCTGTGCAATAGCTGCTGTTGCTGTTGTTGGAGGAGGAAGTGTTGCTTGAGGTTGAAGCAGTTGTCTTTGCAGGAGCATTCTTGCCCTTGTAAAGCTTCATCTGAAGTATGCCCGATGGATCATATCTTTCAAAAAGCTTATTTGTTACATTCTGGGCAGGATCCATTATAAGGACTTCATTGTCTTTTGCAGTGTCAACTGCTACCCAGTGGGAATCATATGCTACGGAAATAATAAGGTAGTATCCAGCATTTATATTAGCGGATATTTCCTTGGTTATCATTGATTTGGTATTTGCGCTGAATGACTGTTTTTTCTGATAACGAAGATCCGGGAGCAATCCCGAAACAGCACTCCAATATAAATTTGAATAGCTGTCAAATCCGTCATTCTCTTTCAGATATTTACATAATACCCCGGGATCGAAGCTGCTGCCGGCACTTCCGGAGTGAACTGCAATCATGGCAAGAGAGGTAACAGCACAGCCTACCTGAGACATGGTCTCACCGTTTGCACCTAAGGTCATACTGCCCCATCTGCTGTCACTTTGCAGCCAGTATTTATATGAGGTGGCTGCCGAAGCGGTCATTGCGGCTGTCATGGTAAGTGAGAATGCGATCATAATGGCTATAAAGATAGCTGTTGTCTTTTGGAATATGCCTTTCATGTTACCACCTTGTCTTTCTTTTGTTCTGGATTTTTTAATCTCTCTGTAATTATTTTTACTGCTTTTCCGGAATTTTTTAACCGAAATGTAATAATTTCTATTACTGTTTCATTATAGCATATATTTTCCGCTTTTTCAATCCGCAAAATGACATATATTTTGGTGTTTGCTTGTAGAAAATATACAAACAGGTAATAATGTGGGATAAAAATAACAATTTACGCAGCTTAAATTGTGCAGTATAACGAAAAGCACCGTATACAAAATACGATGCTTGTAATCGAAATGTAATTATTTGTCATTTTTTTCGTCCAGATAGCTGAGGATATCGCCGGCATTGGTATCAGGCTTTACCTTATTGAATACTTTTTCGATGATACCCTTCTCATCTACTATGTAAGTAGTGCGTACTACACCCATGCTAACCTTGCCGTAAAGCTTTTTTTCATGCCATACATCATAAGCCTTTATTGCCTCCAGCTCAGGGTCGGATAGAAGCACAAAGGGAAGACCGTGCTTATCTGCAAATTTCAGATGAGAGGAAGCACTGTCCTTGCTGATGCCGATGACAGAAATATTTCTTTTTTCAAATTCAGGGAATTCATTGGCAAAAGCCTTTGCCTGACGGGTACAGCCGGGGGTATTATCTCTGGAGTAAAAATAGATCACTGTCTTTTTCCCGGAAAAGTCACCCAGTGATACATTTTTTCCATTCTTGTCCTGTAAGGTAAAATCCGGTGCTTTTGTTCCTGCTTCAAGCATTTTTATTCCTCCTTCGTATTTCCGTGATTATTATTGCTATGAGTATCAAAAGCCCTGCAGCTGAGATGATCAGACCGTATTTTTTCATAGGTGAATTGTACTCAAATCGTATATGATGCTGTCCTTTTTTAATAGGAAAGCCCATAAAGGATCTGTCAACACGTTCTATATCTGTCTTAACACCGTCTGTCCACACCTCAAAGCCATGGTCATAAGGTACCGTAAGCTGAAAATAGCTGTCCTCACTGCATTCTATATCGCCTTCTATAGTATCTCCATGAGTCTTATCCATATCTGCTTTGAATCTGCCGGTAAGCTCTATATCTGTGGGGCGATCTATCAGATATGCCCGTATATTGCTAATAGTGAAATTGCCGTTGGAGAATATCATGTGAAGAGAGTCCAGGCTTTCTTTACCGTCGGTGGAGACTACAAATTCAAAGCTGTAGTTTTTATTGCAGTATTTCCATCCGGGATTTGTAAGGGTGTTCTTTGTATTGTTGATGCGTACCCTTGCATCCTGATTGGATCCGCTGTTATCTGCATCCATGAATACTATGAGAAGTTTATCCTTGGGTATCGGTTCTGTCAGCTTTATATCTGCCTCCGATTGCAGCTTGCTTTTGATCCTATAGCCGTTTCCCTCCTTTTTTAATCCTGAACTTTCAGGGATAGAAGGGAAGGAGTAGGGGGTATCAGAAAAGGTATATTTTCCCTGTATGCTCTCATCCTGTACTATTATATATTTGACCAGTGCCTCCATCTGACGCTGGGGAGGAAGACTGTTATAATAGCTTTCACTCATTAGACGATTGCTGCTGCGACCGATGGGAAGTACATCATCATTTTTGTAAAATCCGAATTTACCGTCCTGATATATCAGTTCATAGCCGGTTTCGCTCTCGGACTTATTTGTGATCTGATATTTAATACCCATGAATATATCGAAAAGAAGATTTCCCGAACGTGTAAGAAGGGCTGAATTGCGGTATTCATTTTCATTTCGGATATTCTCAAGGTAGAAGTCTCTGTAATCCATATTGGAAAGAGAGGAATACACGGTTGGACTGTACCATCCTGTGTTGTAAACCATATTCACTGTATCAGCCTTGCGTGAGCAAAGTGTGGAGCGTACATATTCTCCCTGTTCTTTTATGTAGTCTGCCATTTTATTGATCTCGGGAGCATTATTGTAGTTCATGATGTCAAAGCTTATCATGTATTCGGTAAATCCGGCACTTATCATCACAACTGCGGAAATGCTGGCAGCCCCCAGAGCAAGGAAAAGCTTTCTGTCCAGTCTCAGATACATAACAAAGCATACGGAGAATATACCAGCATCTGTCATAAGGGTAACGACACTCAGATCCTTTATAACATCATATTTTTCCTGATAGGTGGCAATGCTGATAATTATAACCGCAATAGTCAACAGGTACACCCATATGCTGCGATGATCCTTTTTTACGAATTCCTCAAGCTTTTCTGCTGTAAGGATCATTACAAGGGGGATAAAGGGGATAAGCACCTTGCCGTCAAGGTACATTCCTCCGTTAAGAAGCAGTGTGAAAACCGGGAAGATATTAATGGCACCCACGAATATGCCCAGAAAACGTTTGGCTATGTCACGGCTCATTATTGCTGCAACTATGGAAAGTATACCAATAGCGGATAATCCCAGTGCATGAGGAGAAAGTCCGGATATACCCAGCACAAGCTGTGGTATCAGCAGTTCCTTTTCAAGAGTAAAGTTTTCCGATACTCGTCCGTTCTGTATTGCGTACATGGTGGGAAGCAGGAGCACCGCACATATCATGATGGATATTATGACACATACTGCAAAACCGAGACCTTTTTTGAGAAAGTCCTTGAAGGATAGCTTTTCTGTATATCTCAGATATGCATATACACCGAAGGCGGTCACTGACAGGAGAGCAGTAACCGCAAAGTAGTAGCTGCACAGTATCATCAGTGAAAGAGATACGATCAAAAATGCTCGTTTATGTTCTCGGATATATTTTTCAGCCCCTTCAATGGATAGGATCAGAAAGGGCATGAAGCTTACAAACATTATATGTCTGTGGCTGTGAAACACAAGGGGAGTGGAGCAAAGTAAGCATAAAGCCGCAGTAAAGCTTGTGAAGGGTGAAAAGCGTTTCCATAAAAACCTGTGGAAGAGCATAACTGACAGCCAGACTCCCAATATGCTCATTACCTGGATATACACCGACATATCAACGAAGGGGACAAGGTATGAAAGCAGTGTTATAGGCGAAAACAGCCCATAATAAGAGAAATAGTAAATATTCTGACCGCCCCCCACAAATGGGTCAAGGTCTGGGAAAACATCCCCGGTATCATAAAAAAGCTGTCTGAAATGCTCCGGGAATACAATGTGCTGACTGCACCAGTCCAGCATAGAACCATATGCGTTGTCAAAGCGCATAAATATCAGCAGGACTATAAGATAGATAAGTGTCAGCCCTATTCTCTGTGACAGTTTGCCGTAAAGTCTGTTTCTGTTCACTTTCTTTTTATCAGATCCTCTTGCAAGATTTTATTGGTGATATCAGTATCATCCGGGTCCTTATCCCAGTCTTCATACTCTATCCAGTTTTCAAAAGGGTTCATGTGTGACAGCTTTTTTATTGTTCCGCTCTGGGATTCATACAGCTTCAGCAGATCTTCCTTGTACTGTAACATCTCATCACTCATAACATAAAGAGATACATCCGGCAAAGCTGATTTTTTATAATATCTGCCGAAATACAGCAATCTTGTATCCTCGCTGTGTTTATTTTCATATGCCTTTGTGACGATTTCGTTTGTCATAACGTGATGGATATGACCGTATTCACCATCGGGATTGTGAGTGATTATCATATTCCAGTCCTTATAGCCTGTAAGAAGCTCCACATCTTTTTCAATGCTGCTTCTGACTATGGACCAGTCATCACGCTTGCCGAATGTCTTGTCGGGATAATCAAGTATCATTCCCTTGTTGCCTGAGGCTTCAATTACCTTTTTAAATTCTGCACTTCTTGTTTCGTTTCTG
>CACZQG010000260.1 GCA_902783235.1 uncultured Ruminococcus sp. | reverse complement strand
TGAAGACGGTCAATTTCCTTCTGTGTCTGCTTTATGTTGTCCTCAGTGACCGCCAGTGCGTTTTTCTTTTCTTCAAGATCCAGTTCTACAAGAGTGGTGTCATATTTCAGTATGGGGTCACCTTTTTTGACGGTATCTCCGGGGTGTACAAGTATCTGATCTATAAGCTGTGACTCATCAGCCTTTACTCTCTGAACGTTTCCGGCTGTAACAGTTCCTTCTATGTTCATCTCGTTTGACATATAACCCATTGATATAAGGGAAATGGGATAGACATCTGCAACGGTATTGCTTTCACGGCGGATGCGGTTGATATGATATCCGGCAAAGACACCGCTAACCAGAACTGCTGCGGATACTGATGCAACGATGATCTTCTTTTTAGTGGTCAAGCTCATCACCTCCGTTTTGCGGCTTTTCCCATTGGGTCATATCGGTGGGAGCAGTATCATCTGTGTCGGTCACAGCTGCCCGGGTATGGGCAGTATCCTTCTCTGTCTCATGGGGCTGCTCCGGCTCCGGACGAGTATCCCAGCGGCTGTTTTCATCCTCCGGGTCTTCCACGGAGGGCTGTTCTTTATGGGCTTCAACGGGTATCTGCTCCTGTCTCAGTTCGCCGTCACGGATATGCATTATTTTATTTGCGTGTTCGGCTATTTCTCTTTCATGGGTTATCATTATAATGGTTATTCCCTGGCTGTTCAGCTCCTTGAAAAGCTTCATTACCTGCTCTCCGGAGCGTGTGTCAAGAGCACCTGTAGGCTCATCTGCCAGCAGCAGAGCAGGCTTGGATATCATAGCTCTTGCTATGGCTGCACGCTGCTTCTGACCGCCCGAAAGCTGAGTGGGATAAAACCTGACTCTTTCCTCCAGCCCCACGGATCTCAGTGCCTCCGCCGCCAGTGCTCTCCGCTCTTTCTTTTTTACTCCTGCATACAGGAGAGGCAGAGCCACATTGTCCAGTATGGACTGACGGGGAAGGAGATTGAAGTTCTGGAAGACAAAGCCTATCTTCTTATTGCGTATGACCGAAAGATCCTTGTCTGAGCAGGCAGAAATGTCCACTCCGTCCAGTATGAATTCACCGCTTGTCTGCTTATCCAGACAGCCTATTATATTCATAAGTGTGGATTTGCCCGAGCCGGATGGGCCCATTATTGCAATATAATCTCCCTCCTCAACCTGAAGGTCAATATTTTTCAGTACAGGTACAGGTTCCTTTCCGAGGGAGTAATCCTTGCAGATACGTTTCATTTCAAGTATCATCCCATAGCCTCCCCACTCATGTTCATCATATCCGAGGATTCGCTGCTTTCATCAGGATTTCCTTCGTCCGGGATATCAATTATCTCCCCGCTTTCATCGTTTACCTGTCCGTCGGTATCCGTATCAGCATTTTCGGGAGTATCTGCATCATCTGCCATATCTTCCACTGTTGCATTTTCAGCATTGCCTGTGACAGACATTCCCTCCTGATAGCTCTTGGAGGGATAGGCTATCCTGTCATCTTCATCAAGTCCGTCAGTTATTTCTATATCACCGAATTCTTCGTCTTCCTTGCCTGTTTCAACATAGCGTTTTTCCAGGAGACCGTCACTGTCCTCAGCCCATATGAAGTAACCGCCCTTATCCTTGTCCTCAATAAGGTAATCCTTGCTGAGCCATATTCCCTTCTTTGATACGCTGTTTTCGGCTGCGCCAAGAGATATGACAACGTGCTGACCCAGACGCAGACCCTCTATACTGTCCGGCTCTGCATAGAAGGCATAGCTGGATGAACTGCCCTCATTGCCGCCTCCTTCGTAAGCCATCATACTGTTGTTCTGTTCAGGCTCCTGACTTATCTCTGTTATCATTGCCTTCCAGGTGATATTTTCGTCTACTCTTGAGCGGATGATAACGTCATCACCACGGCTTATCTGTCCGATATTCTGTTCATTTACCTTTCCCTTTATGCGGAAATTATCTCCCATAACTATACTCATAATAACATCTGTGCCCTCATCTGTCATCTGCTGAGAGGTGCGGAGCTTTTTTATAGTCCCCGATATGGGTGATAACACGGTGGAATCGTTAATTGAGCTTTCCAGCTTGCTCAGGGCGTTCTGTTTGACCTTGATATTATACTCGGATTTGTTTATCTCAGCCTGCAAAGCCTGTATCTGAGTATTATAGGATACCTGTGCATCGGAGCCTGCACTTTTTTTCTGAGTTTCCAGGTCGGATATATTCTTTTTATTGGAGGTGATAGTATTCTGCATACTTTCGATTTCTATCTGACCCTCCTCCAGTTCAAGACGCATTGCATCCACGTCATATACAAAAAGCTCCTGACCTTCCGATACAGTATCGCCTTCTTTTACAAGTACTTCCTTAATGGTCTTTTGCGTGTCGGCTTTTATATCGGTGGCCTTCTGAGCCTCCACGACTCCGGAATAGAAGTTGCCTGTGGTCAATGCACCGGCTGTATTGCACTGTGATACAGGTATGACGTATGCCTTGCCCTCGACCTCGGTCTTGTTTTTCCAGGGATGCCACATGAGCAGTACAGTTACGACGATCAGCAGTGCTGCCGCAATTGCGATAATAATAGCGATCTGCTTTTTTGTTAATTTTTTAAAAACTTTTTTAATATCCATAAAAACCTCTTTCTTTTGCAGGTAAAGTGACCTGTGCCACATACCATGTTATTGATAATTGCAATATAAAATGTCGCTTTTGGGTCGCTTTTTGAAAAAAGCGACCCAAAAACTTTTAGTTTCGCTCATACTTTGACCGATACGGCAGTTATGAGCACGAAGAGCAGCTGAAATGATAACACAATAAAAAATAATAGCAATATCGCACAAAGATTTGGTGTCAGACAGAAAATCTAAAATTTAGCCGGGGTTCAATATTAATATTAACATTTATTGAAGTATTTGTCAATGAATATATGAGAATATATTGCTCCCCCAATTAAAGCTTGCCAAAAAGACGAAGGCAGAGAGGAAATTTATCAAGGAAGAAAGCCGCAGGAATACTCGTGT
>CACZQG010000259.1 GCA_902783235.1 uncultured Ruminococcus sp. | reverse complement strand
TACGCCAGTATTCCTGCACCTTCCCTCCTTGAATTTCAGCATTTATTCTTCGCATAAATCTTTAAGATTTAATTGGGACATCAATAACAGCCGTCCCTGTAATATGGAACGGCTGTTTTTATGATTTTACATGGTGTATATTGGGAGAATTTGCCGGGCAGACCCCTTAGTTGCTCATCAGCTTTACCATTACAGCCTTCTGAGCGTGGAGACGGTTTTCTGCTTCCTCGAATATTTCCTTTGCGTGTTCTTCAAATACCTTGGAGGTGATCTCCTCCTCACGGTGTGCAGGGAGGCAGTGCATTACCATAGCATCCTTGTGAGCAAGAGCCATTATCTCATCATTGATCTGATAGCCCTTGAATGCCTTGCGGCGTTCCTCGGCTTCGCCCTCCTGACCCATTGATGCCCATACGTCTGTAATGAGTACATCAGCATCCTTAGCTGCTTCCTTAGGATCGTTTGTTATGAAAAAGTTTTTATAGGGCGATGCAAAATCCATTACCTCCTGAGCCGGACGGTAATTTTCGGGGGTTGCGGCGGATACAGCCATTCCCACCTTGAGACCGCCTACTATAAGGCTGTTTGCCATATTGTTACCGTCACCTATGTAGCACATTTTAAGTCCGTCGAAGGAGCCCTTGAATTCCCTTATTGTCATAAGGTCTGCCAGCACCTGACAGGGATGTGCAAAGTCAGTAAGACCGTTGATAATGGGTATATCACCGTATTCAGCCAGATCCTCCACTTCCTTCTGCTCAAAGGTACGGATCATTATGCCGTCCAGATAACGGGAAAGTACCCTGGCAGTATCCTGTACCGGTTCACCTCTGCCTATCTGAAGATCTGCGGAGGACAGGAACAGAGGATAGCCCCCCAGCTGGTGCATACCTGTTTCAAATGAGACTCTTGTTCGTGTGGAAGCCTTCTGGAATATCATGCCCAGTGACTTGCCCTTCAGGTGAGTATGGGGAATGCCGTGCTTCAGCTCGTATTTGAGCTGATCGGCTAAGTTGAGTATATCCATTATCTCTTCCTCTGTAAGGTCGAGCATTTTAAGTAAATGTTTCATTTTTATCAATTCTCCTTTATAAATTATTCAAGGCAATACCGCACAAAGACCCTGCATGGGTATTTATTCGGAAAGTATTTTTTCCAGTATCGCCAGTCCCTTATCTATCTCATCATATGTGATATTCAGCGGAGGCAGAAGCCTTACCTTGTCCTTGGCTGTCAGCAGCATAAGTCCGTTTTCCAGAGCCTTTGCGGAAACATCGGCTGCCTTCATAGTTTTCAGCTGAATGCCTATCATAAGACCCAGACCGGATACACTTTCCACCTGGTCCATTGCCATCAGCTTTTCACGGAAATAGTCACCCTTTTTGGCCACCTCATCCAGGAAGCCGGGAGCTGTGACCTTATCTACCACCACATTTCCTCCTGCACAGGCAAGGGGATTTCCGCCGAAGGTAGAGCCGTGGGTACCCTTAGTGAGTACATTAGCACATTTTTCATTGGCAAGACAAGCACCCATGGGAACGCCGCCTGCTATGCCTTTTGCAAGGGTGGTTATATCAGGCATTATTCCATAATGCTGGGAAGCCAGGAATTTTCCCGACCTGCCTACACCTGTCTGTACCTCATCGGCAATAAGAAGGATGTCATTTTCATCACATATTTTCTTTATATCCTGAACAAACTGCTTATCCAGGGCGATAACTCCGCCTTCACCCTGAATGAATTCTATCATTATAGCGCATACATTGTCAAGCTTGGACTTTACATCATCTATATTATTTGCCTGAGCATATTTGAATCCTTCAACAAAGGGGAAGAAGTAATTGTGGAAAACATCCTGACCTGTAGCAGACAGAGTACACAGTGTCCTGCCGTGGAAGGAATTTACCAGAGTTATGATATTGTGCCTGTCCTTGCCGTATTTGTCGAAGGAATACTTCCTTGCAAGCTTTATAGCGCACTCATTGGCTTCCGCACCGGAATTGCCGAAGAATATTTTTGAATATCCTGTTGCGCTGCAAAGCTTATCTGCAAAGTCAGCCTGGACCTTTGTGTAATAATAATTTGATGTGTGCTGTATGGAATGAGCCTGTGCAGATACAGCGTCTGCCCAGTCCTTGTCGCAGAAGCCCAGAGAATTAGTGCCTATGCCGCTGCCGAAATCTATATAGTTTTTACCGTTTTCGTCGGTAGCCTGACGATTTTCTCCCTTGTTAAAAACAACATCATACCTGCCGTATGTAGGCATTACATGATCGTTGAACTTTTCTATTGTGGTCATATCCTTTTCCTTTCTCTTTTTAAGGCAATACCGCATAATCTTTGCACGGTATTGCCTAAAAATATCTGATAAGCAGTACCGTATAGGCGATCATCAGAAATATACCGGAGGCTGTTACCAGCTTCTCTGCCAGATCACCGCTTTCCACCAATACAAATCGTCTGTGGTCACGCTTGTTCACCCTTATGCGTACCGTGGTGCCTTTAGGGAGATCATCATCTATGCCTGTCATGGTGAATTTGTCCGCAGTATTGGTATATTCCTTGCCGTTGACTGTGTATTTTACTATAGGAGCTTCCATATCCGTGTCGATCTTGTGGAGCTTTCGGCTGTATTTTGCCCTGCCTACCACTGTACCGGTGATCTGTATACCCAGCCGGGTGCGCCTGATAAACAAAAATATGCCTGTTAATATCAGTATAACACCTAAAATATATGGAAAGCCCAGAAATATTATCCTTGCCATTACTTGAACTGTGTGCCGATACCCTCGTTGGAAAGTATCTCAATAAGAATTGAGTGGGGTATTCTTCCGTCAATTATAGATGTTTTCTTGACACCTCTTCTTACAGCCTCCACACAGCAGTCTATTTTGGGTATCATACCTCCTGAGATAATGCCTTGTCTCTTCATGAAGGGGACTTCGCTTACCTGTACAAAAGGAATGAGAGTGGAGGGATCATTTTTGTCTCTCATAAGACCTGCTATGTCTGTCATAAGAATAAGGTTTTCAGCTTTCAGCTCAGCAGCTATTCTCGATGCTGCTGTATCAGCGTTGATATTGTAGGTGTTTCCGTCCTCGCCGCAGGCCACTGTTGCAATGACCGGTATGCATCCATTGTTCAGAGTATCCATTATGGGCTTTATATTCACCTTGGTAATGTCTCCAACATATCCCAGATCCTCGCCGTTTACGCCTTCGGCTCTTTCGGCGGTTATCATCTGACCGTCAATGCCGCAGAGTCCCACAGCATTTCCCTTATGCTCGGTGAGGTTTGCTACCAGCTCCTTGTTCACCTTGCCTGCAAGCACCATTTTTACCACATCTATGGTATCCTTGTCTGTATATCTCAGACCGCCAATAAATCTGCTTTCTATACCCAGCTTGCCCAGCATTTCGTTGATCTCGGGACCGCCGCCGTGTACGAGCACCACCTTTATTCCTACCAGCGAAAGAAGCACGATATCGCTCATCACCGCTTCCTTCAGCTCTTCATTTATCATAGCGTTTCCGCCGTATTTTACTACCACTATCTTATCATTGTACTTCTGTATGTAGGGAAGTGCATCAATAAGCACCTGTGAACGAATGTTGTTTGAGATATCCATTTTCTTAGCTCCTGTAATCACCGTTTATTTTTACATAATCGTATGTAAGGTCGCAGCCCCAGGCTGCTGCGTGGCATTCACCGCTGCCTATGGATACGAATATGTTTATTTCTTCCTCCTTGAGTATCTCCTTGGCTTTCTCCTCGGAGAATTCCACGCCCGAGCCGTTTTTGCATACATCTATCTTTCCGGCTGCCGATGCAATGGAAACATCCACCTTGTTGATATCAAAGTCTGCATCTGCATAGCCTACAGCGCAGAGAATACGTCCCCAGTTAGCATCCTCACCGAACATTGCAGCCTTGAAAAGGCTGGAGGTGATAACGGATTTGGCAACAGTCTGTGCTGTACGGATATCCTCCGCACCTGTGCAAACACATTCGATAAGCTTGGTAGCACCCTCGCCGTCACGAGCCATCATACGTGCAAGGTTCAGAAGGATAACAAAAAGTGCATCCGTAAATTTGCCGAAGTCCTCACCCTCTGAGGTTATCCGGGCATTGCCTGCAAGACCGTTTGCCATAACACAGCACATATCGTTTGTAGAGGTATCACCGTCTACACTTGCCATATTGAGTGTACGCTTTATTACGTCGCTGAGTGCTCTTTTCAGGTATTCCGGTGCAATATTTACATCTGTTGTGATAAAGCTCAGTGTTGTCGCCATATTGGGGTGTATCATACCGCTGCCTTTGAGCATACCGCCCATAGTACATTCCTTGTCACCCAATGTGAATTTTACCGCTACCTCCTTGGGAACGGTATCTGTGGTCATAATAGCCTCTACTGCCGCTGCATTTCCTTCATAGGAAAGGCTTTTTGCAAGCATTGGTATACCTTTTTCAATGGGCTCTATGGGTAATGGCTGCCCGATAACGCCTGTGGACGCAACTATAAAATCCGATGCCTTCAGACCTGTTTCCTTTGCCGCCAGCTGACACATCTTTTCTGCTTTTTCTATGCCGTCAGCGTTGCAGGTGTTGGCATTTACGGAATTTACAATAAATCCACGAGCCTTGCCGTCAGCGATATTCTGACGTGTTACCTGTATAGGGGCGCCCTTTACCTTGTTTGTGGTGTATACAGCTGCTGCGGAGCATTCATCATCGGCTACCAGCATAGCAAGATCGTTTTTGGTGCCGCTGTCTATGGCTCCTGCGTGAGTAAGTCCGCAGTGTACTCCTCCTGCTTTGAATCCACGGGCTGCACATACACCGCCGTCAATGTAGGTGAAGCCGTCAATATTTACTTTAGTTATCATAATCGTTTCTCCTGATTTGCCGGGGAGCTTTTATAAAGCCCCGGCAATAGTTTTTTGAGTCGTATCAATAATTCTGATTTAAGGCAATACGGGTCATGTGCGGGATATACTCTTTATATGGTTATATGGTATTGCCTTTAGTGCTTTTTCTTTTTGCGGATCAGATAAGACCTGTAGTCTCATCGATACCCATCATAATGTTCAGACATTGAACTGCTGCACCTGATGCACCCTTGCCCAGATTATCAAGTCTTGAACAGAGAAGCATCTGCTCCTCATCACCAAATACAAACAGCTCCATTTTGTTTGTGCCGCTGAGAGCATTGGAATTCAGGAAGCCATCGGGAAGACTTTCCGTACCCTGCGGCTTTACCTCTATAAAGTTTGAATCCTTGTAGTTGTCGTAAAGGGCTTCTCTCACATCTTCGGGGGTGACTTTTTTGTTCAGCAGTCTTGACTGGATGGGGATAGAAACCACCATGCCGCTGAAATAGTTGTCCACAATGGGATTGAACATGGGCTTATATGAAAGACCGGTTATTTTCTGCATCTCGGGGAGGTGCTTGTGGTTCATTGTAAGGGCATACTGTCTTGGGGACAGCAGCTCAAAGGGCTTATCCTCTGCTTCATATGCTGCTATAGCCTTCTTTCCGGCACCGCTGTAGCCTGATGTGGCATAAGCGAAAATGGGGTAAAAGCTGGGAATGATCTCCTTTTTCACAAGGGGATATACTATTGAGATAAAACCGCTGGCATAGCAGCCGGGAACAGCAACTCTCTTAGAATTTTTTATCTTTTCTCTGTGCTCCGGAGATAATTCCGGGAATCCGTATGCCCAATCGGGGTTTGTTCTGTGAGCGGTGGAGGCATCTATTATGCGCACATGGTCGCAGCCCTGGGCAAGGGCTACCGCCTCTCTTGCCGCCGCATCCGGAAGACAGAGAAATGTATAATCGGAAGCGTTTATGAATTTTTTGCGTTCCTCCGGATCCTTTCTTTTATCCTCGGAAATTTTCAGAAGCTCGATGTCATCTCTGCCCTGAAACCTCTCTAATATTTTAAGTCCGGTCGTACCTTCCTGACCGTCTATATAAACTTTAACTGACATTGTGTACTCCTTAATTTTTTAAATATTATTGTAGGTGTGGGCATTGTACCCCACGCAGGCATAACCTTGTGAAGGCGTTTCCCACATAGGGAGAGCGCAGTACGGGTACAGCGTCATGATGCCTACCAGTTTCTGTTGTTTTTATTATTATCGCTTCTGAGGCTTCGCCATACATTAAGGCTTATAAGTCCCACAACTGCGATTATGCTCCATATCACGGATGCCCTGCCTCCCAGCTTCAGCACCCAGATGATAAGTACCTCGCCGCCGATCCATACAAGAGTAGTTATTATAGTGGCAAGTACTATGAATACAAACAGCTTTCGATCCATTACTTGTTTTCTCCAAGCTGAATAAGTATTTTTTCTGCGTTTTCTATCTGTTCTCTCACTCTGTCAGGTGCAGGTCCGCCAAAGGATCTTCTCTCACCAACGCAGGTGTCAAGAGAAATAGCTCTGAATACATCCTCTGTAAACAGCTCGCTGTGTGCCTTGTAGTCCTCCAGGGGGAGAGTTTCCAGATCCACGCCCTTTTCTATGCATAAAGCCACCAGAGTACCTGTGATCTTATAGGCATCTCTGAAAGGCATACCCTTCTTAACAAGATAGTCTGCACAGTCGGTAGCATTGATAAATCCGCCTGCGGCAGCCTTTCTCATTTTTTCCTTGTTTACAGTCATGGTAGCTGTCATGGGGATAAAGGTTTTAAGACAAAGCTTAACATTGTCAACAGCATCAAATATGGCTTCCTTATCCTCCTGCATATCCTTGTTGTACGCCAGGGGCAGACCCTTCAGCATGGACAGGAGGGTAAACAGATCGCCGTTGACTCTTCCGGTCTTGCCTCTTATAAGCTCGGTAACATCGGGGTTCTTTTTCTGAGGCATGATAGATGAGCCTGTAGCGTAAGCGTCGTCAAGCTCGATGAATTTGAATTCCCATGAACACCACATTATTATTTCTTCGGAAAACCTTGAAAGGTGGGTCATTATAAGGGATATGGCACAAGCCAGCTCCACACACGAGTCCCTGTCGGAAACTCCGTCCAGGCTGTTTTCCATGGGCTTATAAAATCCAAGCTCCTCAGCTGTCATATGCCTGTCAATATTATAGGTGGTGCCTGCAAGAGCGCAGCTTCCCAGCGGACATTCGTTCATGCGTTTCAGGGTATCATCCAGTCTTCCGCAGTCACGGATAAGCATCCATACATATGCCATAAGATGATGAGCAAAGGTGATGGGCTGAGCTCTCTGCAGGTGAGTATATCCGGGCATTACCGTATCCAGATGCTTTTTGGCAAGCTTTATCAGAGTATTGCACAGTTCCAGTACAAGTGCCCGTATCTCCTTTATTTCGTCACGGAGATAAAGTCTTATATCAAGAGCCACCTGATCGTTTCTTGAACGTGAGGTGTGAAGTCTTTTTCCCACATCTCCCAGTCTTTTGGTAAGCTCTGCCTCTATGAACATATGGATATCCTCAGCTGTCATGTCAAATTCAAGAGCACCGCTGTCCAGATCGGCAAGTATACCCTTTAGTCCATCTATTATACTGCGGCTGTCCTCCATAGAGATAATGCCGCATTTTCCCAGCATACCGGCGTGTGCTATACTGCCGGTGATATCCTGTCTGTACATTCTGCCGTCAAAGGCGATAGAGGAGTTGAAGGCGTTGACTGTCTCGTCAACCTCCTTTGAAAACCTTCCTGCCCACATCTTGTCTGCCATAGTCATTGTCCTTCCTTTTATATGGTGGTTTTCCGATCTGTCAAAAAGTGACAAGGGCGAACAGTAAATATGTCCGCCCTTTATACTGCTTATGGATTACTTATTGTTTCTCTTCTGGTCAAGCTTAGCCTTAACTTTGATGGGAAGTCCGAACAGGTTGATGAATCCTGCGCTGTCAGCCTGGTTGTAAACTTCGTCGGCATCAAATGTAGCAACTTCCTCGCTGTAGAGGGTGTAAGGTGATGTAACGCCTGCATTGATAATGTTGCCCTTATAGAGCTTCAGCTTAACGTCACCTGTAACAGTTTTCTGAGTCTCTGTTACAAATGCGCTCATAGCTTCACGCAGAGGTGTGTACCACTGACCGTTGTATACGATGTCAGCAAACTTGATGCTCAGATACTGCTTGATACGTGCAGTTTCCTTGTCAATAGTAATAGTTTCAAGTACTTCGTGAGCGTGATAAAGGATAGCACCGCCCGGAGTTTCGTAAACGCCCCTTGACTTCATACCCACCAGTCTGTTCTCCACCAGATCAGCAAGACCTATACCGTTCTCGCCGCCCAGCTTATTAAGTGTGGTAACAAGCTCTACTGCGCCCATTTCCTTGCCGTCGATAGCAGTGGGAACACCCTTTTCAAAGTGAATGGTGATATATGTGGGCTTGTCAGGTGCCTGAATGGGAGATACGCCCATTTCAAGGAAGCCTTCCTTTTCATACTGAGGCTCGTTTGCCGGATCCTCAAGATCCAGACCCTCGTGGGAAAGGTGCCATATATTCTTATCCTTGGAGTAGTTTGTTTCTCTGTTTATTTTAAGAGGTATATTGTGTGCCTCTGCGTAATCTATCTCCTCGTCACGGGATTTCAGATCCCATATTCTCCAGGGAGCGATTATTTCCATGTCGGGAGCAAATGCCTTGATAGCAAGCTCAAAACGTACCTGGTCGTTGCCCTTGCCAGTGCAGCCGTGACAAATAGCATCTGCGCCTTCCTTGATAGCTATTTCAGCTATTCTCTTTGCGATTATAGGACGTGCGAATGAGGTGCCCAGCATATATCTGTTTTCATATATAGCACCTGCCTGTACTGTGGGGAATACATAATCTGTAAGGAATTCTTCTGTAAGGTTTTCGATATAGCACTTGGAAGCACCGGTCTTGATAGCCTTTTCTTCAAGTCCTTCCAGCTCGTCTGCCTGACCTACGTTACCGGAAACGCAGATAACTTCACAGTTGTTGTAATTTTCCTTGAGCCACTGGATAATGATAGAAGTATCCAGACCGCCGGAATATGCCAGTACTACTTTTTTGATGTCTTTTTTGGGTGTCACCTTGTTCATATTTACGTCCTCCATTTTCTGTATGGTCGATTAAAATCGTTAATTCTATTATACACCTTTTTTGGCAAATGTCAAGTACTTTTCTGCATAAATATTCATAACATTCAAAAAATATGCATTGTTTATACATGATTTTCGTATATATACATTTTGGGCTGCCGGATATTGCTCCCCCAATTAAAGCTTGCCAAAAAGACGAAGGCAGAGAGGAAATTTATCAAGGAAGAAAGCCGCAGGAATACTCGTGT
>CACZQG010000258.1 GCA_902783235.1 uncultured Ruminococcus sp. | reverse complement strand
TTCTCCATGTTGTGGAACTGCACAGTAAAAGACAAGGTCTTCATCTGAGGTGTTTATAAGGCTGTGAGAATGACCCTCCGGACAGTAATGGCAGTCACCGGCTTTTACCGGTTCTTCATCGTCGTCATAGAGCACCTTGCCTTCACCGGACAGGATAAAGATGATTTCTGAGCTGCCCTCGTGCTTGTGGTAGCCGATAGTGGAGCCTTTGGGAAGCTTGCCCTTCATTATGCGGTTGTTGTCATCAAGATACATTCTTGAGATAGTTTCACCCTCACCGCCCTTGAAATTCGGCAGTACCGTTTCTGTTATTTTTTCAAATTCTATTTTCATTTTTATTATCCTCCGTTTTTTCATTCGTTTGAGCTTTACTGCATTCGCTCTCTTTCCAAAGTATCGGATAAAACATAAAAAAAGCCGTAAAGCAAAGCAAGAGACCAAATAACGTTACAAACGGTTCTTTAAGAACGTGTCTATGAAAATGAATATCAAACCACAGGACCTGCAATATCATGGCAAAGCTTATGACGGATATTATTACACAGCCCCATCGTCCTTTATTCCTGCGTTTATTTATTATATTTGAGATACCCATACAGACTGTAGAAACAGCACATATTCCAGCGGATAATACATATATCGGAACTAAAAAGCTTATCTCACTCACATAAGTATTAAGCTGAGATGATGCAAAAAGCACAAATGCCGCTGAAAGTATGGATACTGCCAACAGGCTTATTTTTCTGTTCTCATTCGGATGATCCATTTTATCCTCCGAAGAAAACGTGTTCAACAAATATCTTAATACCGATACCTACCAAAATGATACCGCCGACAAGCTGAGCCTTGTTGTTGAGTATCGTACCGAACTTTTTGCCGATAAAGACTCCTCCCGTTCCGAACAGGAAGGTGATAAAGCATATCGCCGAGCAGGCAAAAAATATATTTACATCTGACAGTGCTGCAAAGCTGACACCTACAGCCAGAGCGTCAATGCTGGTAGCGATCCCTTGCATCAGCAGCATTTTCAGGGTAAGAGTATTACCGGACTGCTCCGCTTCCTCCTTTTTGAAGGCTTCCCATATCATCTGGCCTCCGATAAAGCAAAGCAGGACTAAGGCTATGATATGATCTACCGCACGGATATATTTTGCAAAGCCCACTCCCAGCATAAAACCTATAAGCGGCATCAGCCCCTGAAACAAACCGAAACAGACTCCGTTTGCCAAAGCTCCCGGCAGTCGTATGCTTTTGCAGCACAAGCCGTTGGTGACTGCCACAGCAAAAGCGTCCATAGAAAGCCCGATGCCTATGAGTATCAGTTCAAATATCGTCAATGTTTGTCTCCTTCTTTCTTTTTTTACGTTTTTTTGAAAAAGCAGCAAGGTGCTGCACCCATATTGCGGCATGGTATTGCATTAAAAATTTCAAACTCTCTCTGCCAGCTTGCTTGAATAGACCCGTCTGAAATCCTCGAACCTGTCCTCATCAATAGCATCACGTATTTTTTCCATAAGCGTGTTATAGAAGTAGAGGTTGTGCATTACCGCCAGGCGTCCTGCCAGCATTTCATTTGCCTTGAAAAGGTGTCTTACATAGCTTCGTGAGAAATTACGGCACACGGGGCAGTCACAGTGCTCGTCGATAGGTTTGCTGTCTGTTTCATAGCATTTGTTTGTCATGTGAGTAAGTCCTTCCCATGTGAACACAGTAGCGTGACGGGCATTTCGGCTGGGCATTACGCAGTCAAACATATCCACGCCCCTTGCAACAGCCTCTATTATGTTCCAGGGTGTTCCTACCCCCATAAGGTAACGGGGCTTGTATACAGGCATATACGGCTCTACAACGTCGATTATGCGGTACATTTCCTCGGTGGCTTCACCGACAGCAAGTCCGCCGATAGCGTAGCCGTCAAGGTCGAGCCCTGCAATATCCTCCATGTGCTTAATACGCAGGTCGTCATATGTACTGCCCTGATTGATACCGAAAAGCATCTGCTTTTTGTTTATGGTGTCATGAAGGGAGTTTAAACGCTCCATTTCCTCCTTACAGCGATAAAGCCAGCGAGTGGTACGTTCTATCGAGTTGGCGGCGTAGTTATACTCCGCAGGGTTCTCGATACACTCATCGAAAGCCATAGCAATAGTCGAGCCTAAGTTTGACTGTATTTGCATACTCTCCTCGGGACCCATGAATATCTTTCTGCCGTCGATGTGGGACGAGAAGTACACGCCCTCCTCTTTAATCTTACGCAGCTTTGCCAAAGAAAATACTTGAAAGCCGCCGCTGTCTGTGAGGACGGGTCTATCCCAGTTCATGAACCTGTGAAGTCCGCCCATTTCCTTTATTATCTTGTCGCCGGGACGCAGGTGCAGGTGGTAGGTGTTGCACAGCTCCACCTGACATTTCAGGTCTTTGAGGTCGAGGGAGGAGATACCCCCCTTGATAGCCGCCGCCGTGCCTACGTTCATAAAGCATGGGGTCTGGAATGTTCCGTGTACCGTTTCAAAAGTACCTCTTCTTGCTTTTCCGTCTTTTTTTATAAGTTCAAACATGGTTGCTCCTTTCAAATAATAAACAATATGACAAATATTAAGACCGGCACTGATATTACCGCCCATATAACTGTCAAAGCTTTTTTTAGATGTTTATAAGCTTTTATTCTTTTTTTTCGATAATAATAGCAGTAGTACAGAAACAGTATGAACAGTATAGAATAAAGAATTACCGGTATCATAATAAAAATGGCATTATATAAAACATCATGACCTAATATATCATGTATCCTGTTAGAAGGTATATTTATTTCATTATTCCTAAGCAGGAATACTGCTGCAAATATAACTATCAGGTAGTAAGGTGCTGCTCCGAGGCAGGGTATAAAGCATACGATCGGTTTAATTCCCAAAAGTGCATAAAGAATGAAATACATTATCCACATTGAAAGAAGTACTATCGGCAGTACCCCGAAAATGACAGTTCTGTATTTTCTTTTGATCTTGAAATAGGGCATTATCCTATTCATGGTCAACTCCTTACGTCCAAAGAGTTGTTATAAACATTGGACTTGACTTTTCTTCTCTCTTAAAGCCGCAGGATTCGTAAAAGCCTGCTTCCTCGTTGTATGATACCAATACTATGCGCAGATAGTCCTTATACTTTTCCTTGCATTTTTCCATAAGCGTTTTGCCTATTCCCTTGCCCTGATATTCGGGACGCACCAGCATATAGTGTATGTATGCGGTCATGATGCCGTCGTCAAGGGCGCAGATAAGTCCTATGAGCTTATCGTCGTCCCAGGCGGTGTAAACAGTCTCAAAATTTTTCATGGCTATAGCCAGCTTTTCCGGGTAGTGACCCGATGACCACTCCACCGACAAAAACAGCTCTTCAAGCTGCTTTGGAGTAAAGTCGTGAGTGTCTTTGTAGGTTATGTTCATGCGGTTTTCCTCTCTCTGTGTAAATGTTTTTTATTTTCCATAATTTTATTCTTTTAAATTCCACTCTGCATTTGTTTTTTTCTTTATTATTCGATAAAGAAACGCCGGCTTCGATAAGCGAAAAATTGTTCTTTCATAAAGAAAAATTTAGTAAAGAAACGGAGCGTGCCGTTACTTTGATGTGACTGCTCCATATAAGCGGCTATGCCCTGCGGCAGTTTATAATTAGGCTTGCTTAACGAAGGGGCAATTTTGAGAAAGCTTTTTAGGTTTTGCTTTTTTAACTCGTTTCTGCATTGATGAACAGTTTCGCAAATGCACAGGTATTTCAAGATCTGTCGGCTCTGCCGACACCTTAATTACGCATTACGAATTACGCATTGGTCACAGTATCGCCATCGAATCCCCAAAACTAAAAAATCTGTACTTTTCATCTACAGCGGTCTTATAAGCGTTCATGGTCTTATCATAGCCCAGAAAAGCCGACACAAGCATGATGAGTGTGCTTTCCGGCAGATGAAAATTGGTGATAAGACCGTCTATCACTTTGAATTTGTACCCGGGATAGATAAATATGTCTGTATAGCCTTCTCCCGGCATTACAAGTCCGTTTTCCAGCTCTGCGCTTTCCAGCGTCCTGCATGAGGTAGTACCGACTGCTATTACTCTTCCGCCGTTTTGCTTGGTTTTATTGATCTTTTCCGCAGTGTCGATGTTAAGCTCAAAGTGTTCGCTGTGCATTTTATGATCGAGGATATTTTCCTCTTTGACAGGTCGGAAGGTGCCAAGACCTACATGGAGAGTCACATATGCAATGTCAACCCCCATAGATTTGATCTCTGTTAGCATTTCCTTTGTAAAATGCAGTCCTGCCGTGGGAGCGGCAGCAGAGCCCAGCTCTCTTGAATATACCGTCTGATAGCGCTCCTTGTCTTTGAGCTTCTCGGTGATGTAAGGGGGGAGGGGCATTTGACCTATCTCGTCGAGGACTGCGTAAAAGCTGCCGTTGCAGTCAAACTTTACTATTCTGTTGCCGTCATCCTTAACATCTGTGACAGTTGCAGTAAGCTTTCCGCCGCCAAAAACAAACTGTGTGCCTGCTTTGGCTTTTTTACCGGGGCGGCAGATGATCTCCCATACCTTATCCCCCAGCTGTTCTAAAAGCAGGAACTCTATAAAGCTGCCGGTACCCTTTTTTTCGCCGTACAGTCTGGCAGGGAGTACTCTGGAATCGTTAAGCACCAGTAAGTCACCTTTTTTAAGGTGATCGCATAGATTATAGAAGTGATCGTGGGTGATCTCACCGGTCTCCTTGTTTATTTTCATAAGACGGGATGCATTTCGCGGCTCAACAGGGGTCTGAGCAATAAGCTCCGGGGGAAGTTGGTAATAAAAATCTGATTTTTTCATAATAATTCCTCTTTATTTTAAAAAATGTATTGACAACCGACTTTAAACATGATATTATTAATATTAGGTAGAGGTGCGGTTGCGATGAGTAACGTCTGACAGGAAAACCATTCCGCATTATGCAGACGCAAAAGGCAATACCGCCGAAGGACAGTCTCCGGTAAAGGCTGTTCTGGTCATGATCTTAACAGGGTCATGATTGTCATCAGCGTATGGTGGAGAGCTATCGGCACTATGCTTTTTTAAGCAAATGTCATCATTTCTATTATAACGCATGATGAGCCGGTTTTCAACCGGTTTTTTGATTTTTTTGTAATTTTTTTATGTTAGGAGTAGTTTTTATGAAACATTACAGAGCAGGTATCATTGGTGCAACAGGTATGGTAGGGCAGAGATTTGCTACATTGCTGGCAGAGCATCCTTGGTTTGAGGTAACAGCACTGGCTGCATCACCTCGTTCCGCAGGCAAGACTTATGAGGAAGCAGTATCCAACAGATGGGCAATGACAGCACCTATGCCTGAAAAAATGAAGAGCATGGTGATACTCAATGCTGAGGAGGATATTGACAAGATCGCCCAGCTGGTGGATTTTGTATTCTGTGCAGTTGACATGAAGAAAGAGGAGATCAGGGCTCTGGAGGAAAAATATGCCAAGGCTGAGATACCTGTAGTTTCCAACAACTCTGCTAACAGATTTACTCCCGATGTACCTATGGTAGTACCGGAGATAAATGATAAGCATATTGAGATCATAGAGGCTCAGAAGAAACGTCTGGGTACTAAGAAGGGCTTTATAGCGGTGAAATCCAACTGTTCAATACAGAGCTATGTTCCCGCACTTAATCCTCTTATGGAATTTGGTATTACAAAGGTACTTGCCTGCACATATCAGGCAATATCCGGAGCAGGCAAGACATTTGAAAGATGGCCTGAAATGGTAGATAACCTTATTCCCTATATCGGCGGCGAGGAGGAAAAATCCGAGCAGGAGCCATTGAAGGTATGGGGTCATATCGAAGGTAATGAGATAGTCAAGGCTTCAGCACCGGCTATAACAACACAGTGTCTGAGAGTTCCGGTTTCCGATGGTCACACAGCAGCTGTGTTTGTATCCTTTGACAAAAAGCCTACAAAGGAAGAGATACTGGAAAAGTGGAAGAATTTCAAGGGCGCACCGCAGGAGCTGGATCTCCCTTCAGCACCCAAGCAGTTTATACACTATTTTGAGGAGAATGATCGTCCTCAGGCTAAGCTGGACAGAATGCTGGAAGGCGGTATGGCTGTATCCGTAGGCAGACTAAGAGAGGATACACAGTATGATTATAAATTCGTATGCCTGTCTCACAATACACTGAGAGGCGCAGCAGGCGGCGGTGTGCTTCTTGCTGAACTGTTGGCTGCTAAGGGTTACTTTGACTGATCGGGTGATACTTTGGCACAAACTGCAAGCTGAGATCTGACGGCAATCTATGGTATTGGAGCACTTGGGGCAGTTCAGTCAGGTAAAAGCAGTGCTTATATCATATGTAAGGCTATTCATAAGCTTGCATTGGTTTGGGCAGTGTCCCGAAGAATAAAGGAGATTTTCTTATGAAGAATACTATTTTCACAGGCGCAGGTGTTGCTATTGTAACACCTATGAACGCCGATGGTTCTATAAATTATAACGGCTTTGCCGAGAATATTGAGTATCAGATAACCAATGGTACTGATGCCATAGTAGTATGTGGCACTACAGGTGAGGCTTCCACTATGACAGACGAGGAGCACATTGAATGTATTCGCTTCTGTGTGGAGCAGGTAAAAGGCAGAGTACCTGTTATTGCAGGTACCGGCAGTAATGATACCAAGTATTCCGCAGAGCTTTCCAAGGCTGCACAGGACAAGGGCGCAGATGCGCTGCTGCTGGTAACTCCTTATTATAACAAGGCTACACAAAAGGGGCTTATATCCCATTTCACAGTGGCTGCTGATGCGGTAGATATTCCTGTAATACTCTACAATATCCCGGGACGTACAGGCGGCATTAATATTTCCATGGAAACATATAAAACCCTGGCAAAGCATAAGAATATAGTAGGTGTTAAGGAAGCCAGCGGTAATATGAGCTATACCACAAAGCTTATTGCTGAATGCGGCGATATACTTGATATATACAGCGGCAATGATGATATGACAGTGGCTATGATGTCACTGGGTGCTAAGGGCGTTATATCTGTTCTCTCGAACATAATGCCCAAAGAGACTCATGATATGACACAGTATTGTCTTGACGGTAACTTCAAGGAAGCAAGTAAGATGCAGCTTGAGTATCTGGAGCTTATAAACGATCTGTTTATTGAGGTGAATCCAATTCCTGTAAAGGAAGCTATGAACCTTATGAAGGTGCCTTCGGGACCGTGCAGACTTCCCCTGTGCGAAATGGAAGCTGCCAATCTGGAAAAGCTGAAGGCATCCATGAAAAAGCATTCTCTTATCTGACCGGTATGAAGCTGTATACGTTTCCCATACTAATCCTTGATAAAGCAGGTGCTAACAGGTTGTGGGACAGCTTTGTCGAGCTTTCGTCACAGGTATACAGACTATGAATCAGAAATGACAGGAAACAAGTATGTTCTGTCAGTCTGCTGATCCGGAAAAGCAGTGAATGCGGAAGAAAGGAACGTAAAAATGACAAATATTGTAATTTGCGGTGCAAACGGCAAAATGGGTAAAAAGGTGTATGAGTGTGTTCAGAATCGTGAGGACTGTAATGTAGTTGCCGGTATTGATCTTAATACTGACAGATATGCTGATTTTCCGGTATACAAGGCACTTACGGAAATGAATGAAAAGCCGGATGTTATTATTGATTATTCTCATCCATCATGCTTACAATCCATTCTGGACTATTGCCTTACAACTGGTGTTCCTGTAGTTCTGGCAACTACAGGCTACAGCGAGGAGCAGATAGCTGATATAAAGAAAGTATCCGCACAGATACCTGTATTCTTTTCCTGGAATATGTCATTGGGTATAAATCTATTGGTACAGCTTGCGAAAAAAGCAACAGCTATACTTGGAGATCAGTTTGACATAGAGATAATAGAAAAGCATCACAATCAGAAGATAGATGCTCCCAGCGGTACCGCACTGATGATAGCCAATGCTATAAACGAAACCAAGAATAACGAAATGAAGTACGTTTATGACAGACATTCACGCCGTCAGAAAAGGGAACAGTCTGAGATAGGAATACACGCTGTAAGAGGTGGTACTATCGTAGGAGTTCATGAAGTATTATTTGCCGGTAACGATGAGACAATAACTCTTACTCATTCTGCGGCTTCAAAAAATGTTTTTGCTGAGGGCTCGGTAAATGCTGCGGTATTCGTTAAGGGATGTCAGCCAGGTCTCTATGATATGGGAAATGTAGTAGATAATGCGTGAGAGATATAATGCATAAAGTATTCCCCATGCTGTATTTGATGGCGGCAGGCATATAAGGCTCGCAAGGATCGTAAAAATGATATAAAAATGCCGAACGAGTTTTGTTCGGCAATTTTTATTTACATAAATCCGGTGACACATTATTGCTTTAAGGCATAAAGAATTGATAGTAAGAAAAGCTATACGAAAAAAATAATTTTTAGGCAATACCGCACAAAGATTGTGCATCAGATGCAAAGTCAGATTTTTCGTCAGAGTGCATAAAATTGATGCAGGAATACTGGCGTATTGCAAAGAAATTTTGTGTGCTATGACGGAAAATCTGCAAGCAGATGACGTGCAAAGCTTCCAAGCGGTCTTTGTACGGTGTTGTCTTAATTGAACTTCATGACTTTTAAAAGCCATGATCCTATTAATTTATAAGTGATCTTATATCGGGAAACTGTGCGGTGCCCAGGTTATACTCAATAAGCAGAGAAAGATCAAGGGTATCTACAGCTCCGTCAAGATTTGTATCG
>CACZQG010000257.1 GCA_902783235.1 uncultured Ruminococcus sp. | reverse complement strand
TGCCATGCTCTCACAATTCCACCAATAAAGGGGGCTTTACTATGAAAATCATCAAAACAAGCGATCTGAAAAAAGCAGTTGATACCGACTCAATGGGACTTATCCAAAGGTCGGAGAAAAACTATTACGATCAGCTCTCGGCTGTTTGCAGGGACGCATACGAAAACCGTGAGACAAGACCCATATTGCTCATATCGGGACCCTCCGGTTCGGGAAAAACTTCTACAGCCAATGAGGTATCAAGAATACTCATGGAAGAGTATGGCTGCCAGAGCAATGTGGTATCTCTTGACAATTATTTCAAGAACAACGATTCTCCCGGTATGCCCCTGGACGAAAACGGTAACATTGATCTGGAATCACCTTTCTGCACCGATCTGGAGCTGCTTCAGGAGCATATTAAGCTGCTGAATGAATGTAAGGAATTCATGATGCCTATATTCAACTTCAAAAAGCAGGCAAGAGACGGCGGAGTACCATTCAAGCGTGAGCCGGGTGCTATAGTTATAATGGAGGGGATACACGCTCTCAATCCCCTGGTCACCGGTGAAAATAATTTTGCAATGTGCGTATACGTCAGTGTCCGTACCCGACTGAAATCCGATGAGGGTCAGCTTCTTCATCCCAGAGCTATACGTCTTATGAGAAGGCTCTGCCGTGACAGTCTGTTCAGGGGAAGAGACTTCAAGGCAATATTCAGCTTCTTCAAGAGCGTATCGGTGGGAGAGGATAAATTCATACTCCCCTTCAAGTATCGTGCCAACTATCAGGTAGATACCTTTATGGCATATGAAGCACCGGCATACAGAAATTACCTGTATGATAAGCTTCTGGCGCAGGCGGATATATTCAAGGATAACGAGTATTACAAAAAAATCATGACCTTCTTTGAATATTTCCCGTCAATGGAAAAGGAGGGTATCCCCAAGACCTCACTTGTGCGTGAATTTATCGGATTCTGATACTATTGCTCACCGGTTAAGCATTGATACAAATACAGCGGCACCGCACAATAGCAGGCGGTGTCGCCTTAAAAAAGTAATAGAAAGTAATAGATAGTATTGAAGCAATAAAAATGTCAGCCTTTTTTGGGCTGACATTTTTGCGTATTGATCAAACTAAATCCGGGGCGAATAAATCATATCGTCCTGCTTTTAGCTGCTCTTCGTGCTTTCAGCTGCAATTACAATATAAAGTACGAGCGAAACTAAAAGTTTTTGCCAAGCTTTTTTCAAAAAGCGACCTTTTCAATTCTTCTGATCCAATTCTTCTGATCAGATACTAATGCTCATTTTACAATGGATATCAGCGCAAGTATGCTGGGAATGACGATGATTATGGTGTTTCTCACCATCCTGTGTGAAAGCCTTTTCCACTCACCCTCAGTAAGCTCACGCACCTTGGGAGTCTTCAGCAGTCCCAGCACCACCGCAGAGGACAGGAAAATGAAATAGGCATTTATGAGAAACAGATAACCTGCCCCCAGAAGCATATCCCATTTCCCGTTGGCAATGGAATAACCGCAGGTACAAAGGGGCGGCATAAGAGCTGTGGCAATAGCAACTCCGGGGATGATATTGTTTGCCTTATCACGCCTTGTCTGTCCGATTATACCTGCAATGCCTCCTGCTATAGCAATAATAACATCATAAAAGGTGGGGGTCGTTCTGGCAATAAGCTCGCTTGTAGCCTCCTTCAGGGGGGAAAGGAAAAAATACACAGTAGATATGGCAACACTTATAATGATCTGCATCAGAAATCCTACTGCATGATTTCTCGTAAGTCTGAAATCATTGGATATTGCTCCGTAAGCCATTGCAAGAATGCTTCCCATAAGCGGAGATATGAGCATTGCACCGATTATCACCGCTGTGGAGTTATTATTCAGACCAACAGCGGCAATTGCCATTGCACATATGAGAACGCACATATTTGTACCTGTTATCTGTCCTCCGGATAATAGCCTGTCCCTTATTTCCTCATGACTGGCAGTATCCGCATGAATGGAGAACATTCTGCGAAGCAGCCCTTTTATACTGCTTTCCGACAGTCTTTTCCCCTTCTCCTTGTTTTTATTGGATGCTATTTCTGTGGGTTTCATAATACTCTCCTTTATAACATCATATCATACAGGCAGCACCGCACAAAGATCACCTGACGGCTTTATGCGGTGCTGAACATTTACATTTAAGGCTCCATCAGTCCTGTGAAAGATCCTCTCTGATAAAATTGGTAAAGCTGCCTCTTTCCATCTGAGGAATACCGTATTTTTCTTTACCCAGGGCTATGGACTTTATAAGGAAGGACATATTATTTGCAAGATTGCGTATAGTTTGCAGACCCTCCGCATCATAGGCTGCCTGACCCGGCTCTCTGCCGTGAACACTGTTCCAGTATGTACCCGATGCCACAGGCATACCGCTAATAGTAAAATATTTGTTAAGCTGATCGAATGCAGCCGAGCAGCCGCCTCTTCTTGCCACAGCAATACTTGCTCCCACCTTCATGGTCTTATCAAAATGAGAGCTGTAGAACATTCTGTCAAGACAGGCAGTAAGAGTGGAATTGGCTGATGCATAGTAAACCGGTGAAGCCACCACAAGACCATCCGCAGCTTCAAATTTTGCAGCCAGCTCATTTACCGTGTCATCAAATACACAATGTCCCAGCTCATAGCATCTGCAGCAGGCTATACAGCCCCTTATATCCTTATTCCCGATCTGACAGACCTCCGTTTCAATTCCCTGTGAGTCAAATACCTTTACCATTTCATTCACAGCAATTGAAGTATTGCCGTCCTTCCTGGGACTTCCGTTTATTATCAGTACTTTCATATTAATACTCCTTAATACTCATTTTTTATCAGTCAAATATACTCTTTATAACCTTTGCGGGGCTGCCCACCGCTATCATGTTTTCCGGTATGTCACGGGTCACCACCGAGCCGGCTCCGATGACCGCATTGTCACCAATGGTAACTCCCGGCAGCACTGTTGAATTTGAGCCTATCCAGACGTTCTTTCCTATATGTATAGGTCTGGGGATAAGGTCATGACGTTCTTCCGGGAGCAAACCGTGGTTGAGGGTGGCAAGAACAGTATTATGACCTATGAGGGCACCGTCATCTATATAGATACCCCCCTGATCCTGAAATTTACAGTCCGAATTGATAAAGACACCCTTTCCCAGGTGTATATTCTTACCGCAGTCGGTGTAAAACGGCGGAAAAAGCCCCACATCCACCTGCTCACCGATCAGCTCCGACATAAGAGCGTTTATCTCCTCGGGAGTGTGATATCCGCTGTTGATCTGTGAGGTGATCCTCATAGCCTCCTGGCTCAGTGTGAACATTTTCTGATGCACCTCACCAAAACCACGGGTCTGTTTTCCGCTGTTCATAAAACCAATAAACTCTGCTGTTGTCATTACTGTTTCCTCCAAGAAAAATACAGGGCAGTACGCACCGTGGTGCTCCCACCAGCGGTACGGTGCTGCCATTTGTTTTCAATTAAGACAATACCGCACAAAGACCGCTTGGCAGCCTTGTGCGTTAATATTTTTCTGCCAGTGCCTTTATATCTCCTGCGGAGGGATTTACCTTACCCTCGATTATCTCCGCACCCGGTGCAGAGGGCATAAGATTCTCCACAGCCTTGCCGAATCCGCTTCCTCCGGATGTTGCAAAAAGCACTATTTTTTTACCGGAAAAATCGTAGGCTTCAAGGAAAGTATTTATGATAGTGGGAGCAATATACCACCACACGGGAAATCCTACATAGACCGTATCGTATTCCTTAATATCCGCATTTGTATCAGCCAGCCCGGGACGAGAGCTGTGATCGCTCATTTCCACACTGCTTCTTGACTGCTTATCCTGCCAGTTAAGATCAGCAGAGGTATAAGGTACAGCGGGCTTTATCTCATAAATATCCGCACCTGCTGCCTCTGCCAGCTGCTTCGCTGTACCTGCTGTCTTGCCGCTTGCTGAAAAATACGCTACTAACTTTTTACTCATTATAATAACCTCCATTATTTTTGCAGCACTATGCAAAGACTGTCTGAGGGCTTTGTACATCATATTATCACAGTGCTGTTTTTATTCTTACTGCTTTCAAATACTGCTTTCAAAGGCTGCTTTCAAAGGCTGCTGTAGATCTCCTCGCCTACTGCCTCACACCACTGGGTGCTGCATTCCTCTCCGGGTACCTCCAGAGCAAGATGGGAGAACCAGCTGTCGGGGGCTGCTCCATGCCAGTGCTTTACCTCGCTCAGGATATTTATTACAGTACCGGGAGTCAGTTCTACAGGCTCCTTGCCCCATTCCTGATAATAGCCTCTTCCGCCAACGCATATAAGCATCTGTCCGCCCCCGGATCGGGCGTGATGGATATGCCAGTTGTTGCGGCAGCCCGGCTCAAAGGTCACATTATATACAGGTACCTGCTGACCTGACAAAGGAGCGAGATAGCTCTGTCCCACAAAGTATTCACCGTATGGATTGGGTTCACCGACAGGAAAGAATATACTGCTCTGATACCTGTCCTTATCCGTTCCAGATGTATCGGTCTCCTTCCATATCTCCTTTGCAAGCCTGAACACCGCCCATCCCTTGGGCCAGCCTGTATACATTGTGGCATGGGTTATTATAGCTCCTATCTCCTCCCGGGTCACCCCATGAGCCTTGGCATTTTCCAGGTGATAGCTCAGTGAGCTGTCGGTAATGCCGGATGCCATCAGAGATACCACAGTTATGATGCATCTGGTCTTTACATCTATTGCATTATCATTCCAAACCTCACCGAAAAGAACATCATCATTGAGATGTGCAAACATGGGAGCAAAATTACCCAGCTGTTCTCTTCCGGCAGTTTGTACTATCCTCTCACTCATAAAACATCTCTCCTTTAGTCTACTCCGCATAAGGCTGCCAAGCGGTCTTTGTGCGGTATTGCCTTTATTATTTTTTAATTGACAGCACAGCTGTTACATCTCCGTCACCCAGGATATCCTTCAGCCTTTCCGTGGTCACATTATCAATATGTCCCAGTCTGGTATAGCTCCAGGAATTTGATCCATAAAATATAGTCATTTTGTTTCCCTGATACAGCATTATATCTCCCGGCTCTGTCCGGATACTTTCATCACTTTTTGTAAGGGATGAAGGAAGCTCTCCCACCTTTTCAAAGCCGCCGTATTCCTGCAGCTCAACGGTTACAGGCTGTGACAGCATTTCCATCAGCTCGGACGCAGCGGCAGTATCATAGAGTGATGCCGTAAGTATCTCGCCCTTTACCGAGATCTGTATTACAGGCTGTGATGAGGGCTGAGTCTCCTCCTCTGCCACGGCTTTCACAATACCCAGACTGTCTGTCCATTCCTCTACATCCTCCTTTGATGCATTGGCGGAAAATCGTCTTCCCGGGAGCTGCTCTCCGATAGGTACCAAAGCTGAAATATTCTTTTCACTTACAGAGATACCGCTGCTTGCAGAGGTGCAGAAGGGTATCACCCTTTTACCTGAAAAATCAAAGCTTTCAAGGAAGGTATCGATTATACGAGGCTCCTGTCCCCACCATATGGGATAGCCCAGAAAAACAGTGTCATAGCCGTCAAGAGAATCGGGAAGCTCCTCTATCTCCGGGCGGATTGTCTTATCGTCCTGTTCACGATTTGCACGGCAGGAGGAGTTGTTGTACTCAATATCCTCATCGGTATAAGGATCTGCTGCACGGATGACCCAGCTGTCTCCGCCGGTTATCTCCTTGATATACTCTGCGATCCTTTCGGTATTGCCTGTGCGTGAGAAGTATGCTATCATCACATCACTGTGTTCCACGATCTTAACAGCTGTCAGTACCTGACGCTTCATTATGCACAGATCAATAACGTTCCATCTGCCATCTACATTAAGGTCATAGGGTCTTTCACTCAGATCTCCCCCGGAGTATCTGCACAGAAGGTGATCCTGAAGATCAAACACATCCTGCACGGTAAATGTTTTATCCGCCTCTGCTGCGGAGGACCTGACAGTATCAGCAGCTCCGGGTATAAACGAACCGCCCAGAACCGTAAGAGTCAGCATCATTATTCCCGATACCAGAAATGAGAATATCTTTTTCATATTATACTCCTTTCACAGGGTCAGCTTTATTTCAACAATCTGATAACGCAGGAATAGATCATCTCATATATGCTGTGCATAGTAAAATCTATCCCGGCTTCACGCATAGCGCAAAGCTGTTTTTCAGTTGCCACCGAATATGGATATACTCCGAATAAAAAAGGGAACAAAACGAATATAAAGCCTTCGCAGTCGGTTTCCGGAAAAAACTTTTTTATACATCCTCTTACCGCATCAAGCGATGCCCCATAAGCCAGCTTGAACTCTGTCAGACGCTTGGGACGGGAGTTTTCCTCCATATCATAATGGTTCATAGCCAGCAGCTTCACCAGCTGCTCATGCTTCTCCAGAGATGATGCCAGCGAATCCGCAAAGCTGCTGACAGACATTTCTTCGTTTTCATCCCGAAGTGTATTCATTTCCTCTGCCCATTTGCTGTATTCACGCTGCATAAGTGCCAGAAATATCTCCTCCTTAGTCTGAAAATAATTGTATATGGAGGGACGGGAAAAGCTTGTTTCAACGCTTATCTCCTTGAGGGTGATATCCTTGAAGCTCATGGTACGGTAAAGCTTTTCACAGGCGTTTATTATTTCTTCCTTCCTTGAAGCTTTAAGCTGTGGGGAACCCTTTGGCATTTCTTCATCTCCTAATTCATATTATTACTGACACAATGTCATTAATGATATTATATCAGTATTCTGACACATTGTCAATACTTTAAAAACAAATAAATAAAAATCAGCGATGAGTACTGAAACCACCTGTTTATGATTGTTAAAAATCACCAGAAAATATTAAAGCAGCACCCCACAAAAACCGTGCTGTGCTGCCTTAATGTTTATTTGATAGTTCTCTCAGGGGACGCCCTCACTTGCAGGACTTTCACCCTTGCATTGGCATTTCAATCCCAATCTTCCGGATTTGGCATTTTCATTAAATGCTTATTTGATAGTTCTCTCAGGGGACGCCCTCACTTGCAGGGCGTCAGCCTTGCATTGGCATTTCAATCCCAATCTTCCGGATTTGGCATTTTCATTAAATGCTTATTTGATAGTTCTCTCAAGGGACGCCCTCACTTGCAGGGCGTCCCCTCTTTCAAAACAGTCTTAGGACTGTTTTGAAATTCACCCCTTGCGGAGCGCTTAAACGCTTTGTTTCGCTTTCAGCGAAACCATCAGGGGCTCCGCCCCTTGACCCCGTAAGCCCTTTTCGGTGCAGAATTAAAAATTCTGACACCAAAAAGCTGCTAAGGGTCGCTTTTTGAAAAAAGCTCTGCAAAAACTTTTCCTTTCGCTCATACTCTTATGCCTTAGGCAGTTCTGAGCTCGAAGAGCAGCTATAAAGCGTGAATTAAATTTCCTTTCGCTCATACTCTCATGCGTCAGGCAGCCAAGAGCCCGAAGAGCAGCTATAAAGCGTGAATTAGATTTCGTTTCGCTTTTATCTGATCCTTCTGCTTTCAATGTAGTAACGCTTATCCTGAGCGTGTCCCATGGAAAAAGTCTTTCTGGGAAGCGCACCGTCCTTGACAACTGTGGGGAAAAGCTGGGATTTTTCCATATCCGGAAGTATAAAGCCTATGGAATCCGGCTCTTCCGCAAGTCTTGTCACCGTATCGGTACCGTGGATATAGTCGATCTTACCGCTGTTCACCGCAAGATAGCTGTCCAGAAAGCCTTGCAGACTGCCCACAGTAAGATTGGAGGTGGGAGCATGAACATAGACCTTCTCCCTTTTGCCATTTTTCACTACAGTAAAGCACTGCTCCGATGGCTTATCCGAAAGCTTTAGTGCCTCTGTCATTTCCTTCATAAGCTTATCCGTATCTGTCTCTGTGATTATACGATGTATAGCTTCAAATTGAAGGGCAGGGCTGTGTAGATCCACTATCTCTGCCAGAGCATATCTTGCAGGGTGATCCGACATATCCTTTCCCGGATTTTCACGCTTTAACTGCTCATAATACTCTTTTGCAGTTGCAAGGGAGTGGTTGCCGTCCCCCATAGCATACAGCAGAACATCATTGGTGCCGTATTTTTTACGGAACACCTCACTATCCCCCAATGCGGAAAGCTTATCCAGTATCTCACTGCACTTTTCCCTGTCAATGAGATATCCTCTTATACTGCCCCCTCCCTGCATCAGCTTCACATCATACAGCTTTTTCATGTCATCCTTTTGCTGCTCCAGAGGCTCTATCACTGTCTTTTTTTCATCATCGATCAGTATCATGATGTGGGGAAGCTCCAGTGCCGCCCCTTTTCGGATCCTTATACGGGGAGGTATTCTCTCTATTACCGTAGCCTCTGTAGCCCTTACCTGAGAGGTACTGCCTACAGAGAAATCATATTCCTCCAGATCTATCATTCCCAGTATCCCGGCTCTCAGGATACCGTTGGACTGGATCCTCTCAATATAAATAAGTGAATCCCTGTATTCATCCAGCATCCCCTCCGATAAATACTTATCCATATTTTTATGTATTGAGGCTATCCTTTCCTCCACATTATCATCCTCCAGATATATCTCCGGAAGGATAAGCTCCAGCGCAGAAGGTGAATCCCCCACTATCCTTTCGGTCTCCTTCCAGTACTCCCCCTCACTGGTATACTGGTCACAGGCAATGACCGCCCATTTTTCCATATCAATATTACTCTTTGGTATGAGTATATCCGCAGGTTTAAAAGCATTATTCATTGGTAGACCTCCGTTTGTTATTACTGTTATCATTTTCATTCATGATCTTATTAATTTATAAGTGATCTGATATCGGGAAACTGTGCGGTGCCCAGGTTATACTCAATAAGCAGAGAAAGATCAAGGGTATCTACAGCTCCGTCAAGATTTGTATCG
>CACZQG010000256.1 GCA_902783235.1 uncultured Ruminococcus sp. | reverse complement strand
CTGCGATCACAATGGAAGTATGAGCGAAACTAAAAGTTTTTGGCTAAGCCTTTTTTCAAAAAGGCGTGCGAAAATAAAAGTTTTTGCGGAGCTTTTTTCAAAAAGCGACCTTTTCTTTTTTTACCCGGATATGGGCTTAATTTAAATAATAATTGTAATTGCTGAAAAAATATGATATAATATTATAGATGAGATCTGATTTCGGAGGAAACTAATGTTGAAAGAAAAAACTGTTTGCTTTTCGGGGCACCGCCCGCATAAGCTTATACAGAAAGGTGCATCGGCTGAAAAAGTACTGCCTTTGATACGCAGTATGCTGTATTATGAGATCGAACAGGCTGTTAGTGATGGATTTGATTGCTTTATTTCCGGGATGGCTGTGGGTGTTGATCTCTGGGCAGCCCGATATGTTATGGGAATGAAAAGTAAGTATCCCTTCATAAAGCTTATTTGTGCCATTCCCTATGCAGATCAGGGGAAAAATCTTCGGGGTGAAGACCTTTTTGAATACTCCACTATTAAGAATAACGCTGATAAAGTGATAGTCCTATCCGAAAAGTATTATTCGGAATGCTTTAAACGCCGCAATAAGTATATGGTGGATAATTCATCCCGCCTTATTGCAGTTGTAAGTGATTATCGCAGCGGTACCGGACAGACTATCAACTATGCTAAAAAAAGCGGTCTTGACCTGCATATAGTTGATGCAAAAAAATGCTGCGAAACTCAGATATTATCCCGGTATTACTCCTCCGACCCGGACTGAAATGCCGCATCCCCATGCATTTTAATAAGTATTCAACATATTCAACAGAACTTTCAACTCATTCCACAGATTTTTAAACACCTGTAAAGGAGAAAGATATATATGAAAAAGAAAAAAAAGACAGGCAGTGTTGCCATCCCCTTCCTGATAACATTTCTGGTGTCCCTTGTTATAATAGGCGGAGCTGCAATGTTTATTTATGATAAGGTCGATAACGATGAATCCTCTCTGCTTTCAATGGCAAATGAGGTGGGGACCCTTTCCTCTGATGATGACCATACAATTCTTCTGGTGCTGGATATGAGCGACAGCATTGTATCCTCCTCTGATGATTATGACCTGTACCAGGAGGATTACTCCGACGGCGAGGAGGATGAGGAAGAGTATGATGAGGAGGAAGATGAGGATAATGAGGATGAGGATTATTACGATGACTACTCCCCTGCTTCACACTATGTTCATCAGCCTTATACCTTTATGCTCCTGCGTTCACGTCCTGTTGACAAAAAAATGACCTTTATAGGCATTCCCTCAGATATGCTCATAGGAGAGGCTAACAGACAGGCTCAGGATATTTATCTTGATAACGGCGTAGTGGCTCTCCGAAACAGTATCCAGTACACTCTTGACGTTAATATCGACAGATATATGCAGTTTGACACCGAAAGCTTCAAAAAGCTTTGCAACATACTGGGAGGTGTAAACTACCCTGTACCTAAAGGTGTTGAGGGTATTGAATACTCCGGAGAGGAGCAGTATCTTTCAGCCGAGCAGACCGAGGCTATAATAAGCTGCGGCTCTCTCAGCGGCGGTGAGCTTCAGAGAATATCCACTGCCTGCTCTCTGGCGGCTGCTATGATGAATCAGACCAGCGGAGAAAGAATTGCCGGAAACCTGGATAACAGCTTTAACGCTATGGTTAACGTTGCTAAGACAGATATATCCGCCATTGACTATAATAACAGAAAATACGCAATTAAATTCATGCTGAAATACAGTGATCCCACTGATGACAATGAAACACGTTCTTCAAGAGCTGATTTTGTTACTCCCTACGGAAGTATGGAAAGATCGGGCTTTGCAGCAGACAAGTATTTTTCCAAGGATATAAAGATGTATTTTGAAAGCGACAAGGATAAAAAACAGGATCCGGAGGATAACACTCAGGAAGACACAAACTCAGAAAAGGAAAACAGCGATGATAAATAATATTTTTGATTCACACGCTCACTATAATGACCATGCCTTTGATGCAGACAGAAAGGAAATGCTCCGTTCCCTTCCGTCAAAGGGGATCGATCTGATCGTAAATATCGGTGCATCAATGGATGACTGCCGACCAATATTAGCGCTTACACAGGAGTACAGTTATATATATGGTGCGCTGGGAGTGCATCCGGATGATGCTGAAAAGGTCCCCGAAGATTATATACAGACACTGAAAGAATATATTCTTTCCGGCGATAAGATCAAAGCGGTGGGAGAAATAGGACTTGATTATCATTATGAGGGCTACAGCAGGGAAGCTCAGATGAAGGTATTCATCCAGCAGCTGGAGCTGGCAAAGGAACTGGATCTGCCGGTGGTCATACATTCAAGAGATGCCTGTGAGGATACGCTGAATATACTGAAAAAACTCCGTCCCAGAGGGGTCATGCACTGCTTCGGTTACTCGGCAGAGATCGCAGAGGAGGTCATAAAGCTGGGAATGTATATAGGCTTTACAGGAGTACTCACATTCAAAAATGCCAAAAACGCCCTGCGTGCCATAAAGAAGGTACCCCTTGACAGGCTGCTGCTGGAGACCGACTGTCCTTATATGGCACCCGAGCCATTCAGGGGAAAACGATGTGACAGCAGCATGATAGAAAAAACCGCTGCCAAAGCAGGGGAAATACTGGGAAAGACCCCGGAGGAGATCGCAGATATAACCAACCGTAATGCCCGAAGATTTTATAATATCTGATTAAAAGAATTGAAAAGACCGCTTTTTGAAAAAAGCTTGGCAAAAACTTTTAGTTTCGCTCATACTTTATATGGTAATTGCAGCCGAAAGCTCGAAGAGCTGCTATTATTGATCCCCCAACTAAATCTTGAATTTTCTGCTTGTCTAAATACTGAACTTCTGCGTCGGAAAGGCTTGAAATACGCCAGT
>CACZQG010000255.1 GCA_902783235.1 uncultured Ruminococcus sp. | reverse complement strand
TGCTGGCATATTTCAAGCCTTTCCGACGCAGAAGTTCAGTATTTAGACAAGCAGAAAATTCAAGATTTAGTTGGGGGATCAATATATCCAATAGACCTGGGAAACCAGCTGAAAGGCAGCATAAAAAAACAAAAATAGCTTTGGGTTTGAGGCTTTTTTGCCAGTCTGAGACAGGCTCTGTTTTTTTAAAAACTGCTTTAAAGGCGTAAAAAAATCTACTTTTTACACAAATGGGTAAGAAAAAAGTGGAAGCCGTATGTATATAGAGTAAAAGTAAAATGGTTATTTTGTGAAAATTGTTGAAGACAGTTTTTTCATGTGTTATGATATTTATAGTGAGTGTCAAAAAGAATATGACATTCACTGCCTTGCAGGTCAGCCGACATATGCTGGCATACTGAAAATAGCAAACGCAAGATATAAATTGTTTGCTATGTATAAAACGGATCCGGTTTTATTACTAAAAGTACAAACGTATAAGCATGATATCAGAGGAGGATATAATATGAAGAAAGCAAAAAGAATCTTAACAGCAATAGCTGCATCTGCCATGATGGCAGCAGGCTCTGTATGTGCAGGTGCCTATCCGGGCGTTTTTCCGCTGTACTATGAAGCAGGCTCTGAGGAGTATGCAGAGTGTATCAGTGATATGACACAGGTGCCTTATGAGGAAAAGTTAGGAGCTTTACTGAATGCAGGAATAGATCAGAAGTGGCACAGCGTATACTACGCACCCGGCCGTAATGATGAAGCATTTAAGGGTGATAAGATCAGCGACATCAGATATGGCAGTGCAAATGAGTATATGATCGAGATCGATGATCCCAATAATGATACAGAAAAAGACCGTAGAAGATTTATCGGACTGGAGCTTTACTTCAATCAGCTTTATGAAATGGACGGAAAAGGCGGAGAGCTGAGCAACTCATTAGAGAGTATAAACGCTTTTCTTAAAGAAAATGGATATGATGCTGAGGTTGAGTTAAACAGCCTGAATAAGGACTGGATAGACAGACTTTACATAACCTACGGCGAAGATGTAGACACAGAAGAAATGGTTGACATTTTATATTCCCTTTACCGGGAGTTTGAGCTTGAACCTTTTACTTACGGAACATTTGGTTCTTTAGTGGTTGCCGGTGCAGCTCTTAACAGTGCAGGGGAAGAGGATATGCTGTTTGGCGATGCCAACGGGGACGGCAAATTCAATGTCCGTGACTGTGCTTTTATAGCAGGCAGCCTTGCAAAGGGTGATGGGGAAAAGCTTCCTCCTGTTGCCGACTACAATCTTGACGGCAAGAAGAATATCCGTGACGCTGCGGCTATCTCTAAGGATCTGGCAAGCAAGTAAATTTTTTGGGGTTTTCTCATACACCAATAACAATCCCCGGCGGTTTGTCGGGGGATTATGATTTAGTATGGCATCAAGTAAAAAACAGTAAATTTACGGTTAAATGATTTGATTATATACCAATCACGTCAAACCTGTTGACTTGCATATATGGTTGTGATATAATAATGTGGCGCAAAGCTCCCTGTGATGACTTTGAAGAATATATAGCGCATATTTTTAACAGCCGTAATGTTCAACAATTGCAAGCTGATATCTTTTACTGATTTTGTTGAAAAAAGAGAAGTTGAAAAGAAATTTCAAAAAATGTGTCAGGATTTGCCTTTTAATTACGTTATATATAGTAGAGGGTAAAAAATATCACTCACCGTAAAAAAAAGTTTATCAGGAGGACACAATCATAAGAAACATCAAGAAGTTTATAGCTGGGATAGCTGCAACGGCAATAAGTATATGTCGGCTGTGATAAATGCCGAGAACAAGGACACTTTTTGACTTGCATATGGTGCTGTGCTATAATTTGCCTATGGAAGAACTTATATAAAACTTTTTTCAAGGATTTAGAGGAGGAATTAAAAATGAAGAGAATAACTAAAACAATCATGGCATTTCTTACAGCCATGACAATGACTATGGGAGCTATGAGCGTTACGGCTTATGCTGAAAGCGAAAAGCAAAAGTATACCTATGCAGAGCTGCTGGAAATGAACAAAAACGAATTTCTGGAACTGCCGGGAGCTGAAAATATTTATGATTTTCATGCAAAGCATCATTCTGCACAAGCTGATGAAGAAGGAAAGTATTACAATGGATTTGAGATGACTTGTAATATCTTTAGCAGCAAAACGTACAAGCCATATGAATGCGATACAGAATTGAAGGAGCTGTTTAATGGCTTTTCAATAGTAATAATCGATCCGCTTGTATGGGATATTTCCATAGACGGCAAAATAGAATCCCCTTACAGTACTGAGTGGGCGTGCAGATTAGCTGAATCGGATACACTTGGAAATGATAATATTACAAAGTACAAACAGCTTACTGAAAATTCCGGTGATGATGATATACTTGAATTGTCAAAATTCGAGTACTGCGTAAAGCAGGTGATAAATGCAGAATGCTGTCAGACGAATAAGCTTTTGAATAATACAGAAGCTACTGATATCGGAGATGCAGACCGGGATGGTTGGCTTACGGTAAGAGATGCCGCTATATTTGCAAGAAAACTTGCTGTCAGTGAGAAAATTGATAACGGAGATGTTAATCTGGATGGAAAAGTAAATGTAAGAGATTGTTCACAGCTCGCTAAAATGCTTGCTGTGTCCCGTAAAATATATGCCGATAAAGAACTTGATAGCATAATGGCTACCTCATCAATGTTCCCGGAGGCTAATATAACAAGATATCGCACTAAATGGGATACAACTTTAAAAACGCTTTTTAGCATTTTCTATAATTTTGAACTTGAAAGTGAAACGATTAATAATCAAGACGCTGCGGCTATCTCAAAGGATCTGGCAAGCAAGTAAATTTTTTGGGTTTTCTCATACACCAATAATCCCCCCCGGGTGTGTGTCGGGGGATTATGATTTAGTATGGCATCAAGTAAAAAAGCAGTAAATTTACGGTTAAATGATTTGATTATATACCAATCACGTTACGAAAACGACCAATCACGTCAAACCTGTTGACTTTTATATATTGCCGTGCTATAATTTGCCTATGGAAGAACTTATATAAAACATTTTTTTCAAAGATTTAGAGGAGGAAGTAAAAATGAAGAAAACGATCAAAACTATCATGGCATTTCTTACAGCCATGACAATGACTATGGGAGCAATGAGCGTTACGGCTTATGCGGAGGAAGCAATGGCTGTTACAGCCGGAGCAAACAGTGAAAAGCTGCTTGACGAAAACAGCGGATTATACTATACAAAAGCTGATGATAACGGCGACGGAGTATATGACCATGCGGTCATCTCACCCGAGTTCTATAATCCTTGGGCAGATTATGTGGAATATCCTTATGAATTGGCATACATTCCGAAAGTTGACGATAGGAATAAAGAAAACAGCTATCACTTCAACACAAATTATGAAGGTCTTACATCTATTGTAATTCCTGATGAGATAGACGGACTGCCCGTAACCGAGATAGCCGAAGGTGCTTTTGCACGA